>NZ_JBSFZS010000139.1:0-17839 GCF_053600395.1 Streptomyces sp. NPDC005070
GGTACTGCTGGTGGACGATGCCACGGACACGGGCTGGACGCTGGCGGCCGTCCGGGAAAAGTTCAGCCCCTCCGGCGATTGAGGAGCGGGGGTCCGGGGGCAGCGCCCCCGCTACGGGACGGGCAGGGGCGGAGGGGGCGAAAGAAGTCCGGCCGTCTACGGCGGAAGGCCCCCGGAACCGGATGGTTCAGGGGGCCTCCGCAACGGAAGGGCGAGCGGCTACGCCTCGGGGAGGCGCTCGAGCTGGGTCTGGATGCGGGCGATGTCCTCGTCCGCCTTGGCGAGCCGGCCGCGGATCTTGTCCACGACGTTGTCCGGCGCCTTGGCGAGGAACGCCTCGTTGCCGAGCTTGGCGTTCGCCTGGGCCTTCTCCTTCTCGGCGGCGGCGAGGTCCTTGGCCAGACGCTTGCGCTCGGCGGCGACGTCGATCGTGCCCGACAGGTCGAGCGCGACCGTGGCACCCGCCACCGGCAGGGTCGCCGTGGCCGAGAAGCTCTCGCCCTCCGGCTGGAGCCGCAGGAGCTGGCGGATGGCCGCCTCGTGCGGGGCCAGCGCGGTCCCGTCGAGGGTCAGCCGGGCCGGGACCCGCTGGCCGGGCTGGAGGCCCTGGTCGGCACGGAAGCGGCGGACCTCCGTGATGACCTGCTGGAGCTTCTCGATCTCCCGCTCGGCGGCCTCGTCCCGGAAGGCGCTGTCCTTCGGCCAGTCCGCGACGACGACCGACTCGCCGCCCGTGAGGGTGGTCCAGAGGGTCTCCGTGACGAACGGGACGATCGGGTGGAGGAGGCGGAGGGTGACGTCCAGGACCTCGCCGAGGACCCGGCCGGAGACCTTCGCGGGCTCGCCGCCCGCCATGAACGTCGTCTTGGACAGCTCGACGTACCAGTCGAAGACCTCGTCCCACGCGAAGTGGAACAGCGCGTCCGACAGCTTGGCGAACTGGAAGTCGTCGTACAGGGCGTCGACTTCGGCGACCGTGGCGTTCAGCCGGGACAGGATCCAGCGGTCGGTGGCCGACAGCTCCTCGGCAGGCGGGAGTTCGCCCTCGACCGTCGCGCCGTTCATCAGCGCGAAGCGGGTGGCGTTCCAGATCTTGTTGGCGAAGTTGCGCGAGCCCTGGACCCAGTCCTCGCCGATCGGCACGTCGACGCCGGGGTTGGCGCCGCGCGCGAGCGTGAACCGCAGCGCGTCACTGCCGTACTTGTCCATCCAGTCCAGCGGGTTGACCGCGTTCCCGAAGGACTTGGACATCTTCTTGCCGAACTGGTCGCGGACCATGCCGTGCAGGGCGATGGTGTGGAACGGCGGGGTGCCGTCCATCGCGTACAGGCCGAACATCATCATCCGGGCGACCCAGAAGAAGAGGATGTCGTAGCCGGTGACCAGGACGGAGTTCGGGTAGAACTTCGCGAGGCTCTCGGTCTGTTCGGGCCAGCCGAGCGTGGAGAACGGCCACAGACCGGAGGAGAACCAGGTGTCGAGGACGTCGGTGTCCTGGTGCCAGCCCTCGCCCGTCGGGGCCTCGTCGTCGGGACCGACGCAGACGATCTCGCCGTTCGGCCCGTACCAGACCGGGATGCGGTGACCCCACCACAACTGCCGCGAGATGCACCAGTCGTGGAGGTTGTCGACCCAGTCGAAGTACCGCTTCTCCATCTCCTGCGGGTGGATCTTGACGCGGCCGTCGCGGACCGCGTCGCCCGCGGCCTTCGCGAGGGGGCCGACCTTGACCCACCACTGCATGGACAGGCGCGGCTCGATGGTGGTCTTGCAGCGCGAGCAGTGGCCGACGGAGTGGCTGTAGGGCCGCTTCTCGGCGACGATCCGGCCTTCGGCGCGCAGGGCGCCGACGATCGCGGAACGGGCTTCGAGCCGGTCCAGGCCCTGGAAGGGGCCGGGGACCGTGATGACCGCGTGCTCGTCCATGACGGCGATGTTGGGCAGGCCGTGGCGCTGCCCGATCTCGAAGTCGTTCGGGTCGTGAGCGGGCGTCACCTTGACGGCGCCGGTGCCGAACTCGGGGTCGACGTGCTCGTCCGCGACGACCGGGATGGAACGGTCGGTCAGCGGCAGCCTGATGAGCTTGCCGACGAGGTGCTTGTACCGCTCGTCTCCCGGGTGGACGGCGACGGCGGTGTCACCGAGCATCGTCTCGGCACGGGTGGTGGCGACGACGATGGACTCGTCCCCGTCCCCGTACTTCATGGAGACCAGCTCGCCGTCGTCGTCCTGGTACTCGACCTCGATGTCGGAGATGGCGGTCAGACAGCGCGGGCACCAGTTGATGATGCGCTCGGCGCGGTAGATCAGCTCGTCGTCGTACAGCTTCTTGAAGATGGTCTGGACGGACTGGGACAGGCCCTCGTCCATCGTGAAGCGCTCGCGCGACCAGGCGACGCCGTCACCGAGGCGGCGCATCTGGCCGGAAATCTGCCCGCCGGACTCGGCCTTCCACTGCCAGACGCGCTCGACGAACGCCTCCCGGCCGAGGTCGTGCCGCGACTTGCCCTCCTTGCCCAGCTCGCGCTCGACGACGTTCTGCGTGGCGATGCCGGCGTGGTCCATGCCGGGCTGCCACAGCGTCTCGAAGCCCTGCATGCGCTTGCGGCGCGTGAGGGCGTCGATGAGGGTGTGCTCGAAGGCGTGCCCGAGGTGCAGGCTGCCGGTGACGTTCGGCGGCGGGATGACCACCGTGAACGGAGGCTTGTCGCTCTTGGCGTCGGCCTCGAAGTAGCCGCGCTCTACCCAGCGCTCGTACAGCGGCCCCTCCACATCGGCCGGCGCGTACTGGGTCGGCAGTTCGGTGATGGGCTCGGATGGCTGCTGCTGAGCGTTCTCGGTCACGGGATCAGTTTAGAGGCGTCACGCCCCGGTCCCGAAACGGGATTACTTCGTAACGGTGCACCCCCTGCGGACCTGGTTGTCCGACCTGTGCGTCAGGATGTCAGGAACACATAAGGCATCTGGAGGGGAACCCAGAAATGAGCTACAACCAGCCGGGCCCGTACGGCGGGCAGCCCCAGCAGCCCGGACCCTACGGTCAGTCGGGCGGCCAGCCGGCCGGTCAGCCGGGCCCTTACGGCCAGCAGCCGCCGGCTCCCCAGCCCGGCTACGGCTACCCCCAGCAGGCTCCCCCGGCGCAGCCCGGCTACGGCTACCCCCAGCAGGCTCCGGGTGTCCCGCCGCAGACTCCCCCGTACGGCCAGCCGCCGGCCTATGGGCAGCAGCCTCAGTACGGCACGGTCCCGATGCCGCCCGAGCCGTCCGGCGGCAAGAAGAAGACGGCCCTGATCATCGGTGGCGTGGTCGTGGTCGCGGCCATCGCGGTGGGCGCGTACCTCGTGCTCGGGGGCAGCAGCGGCTCCGACGTGGCCGACGACGGCCCGCACAAGCTGACGACACCGGCGTCGGTCCTCGGCGGCGAGTACAAGAAGTCCACCGAGGCCGGCGACGCCGGTGGCGGCATGACCAAGAAGGACCTGAAGGACGCCGAGGGCTGGGGCGTGAAGAACCCCAAGGACGTCAACGCGGCGTACCAGTCGGGCGACAAGAGCAACCCGCTGGCGATGAAGCAGATCTCCTTCGGCGGCGTCTGGGGAACCATCGACAACCCGGAGTCGGCCGTCGACAACATGTTCGCCGACATGAAGGAGAACCAGCAGAAGGAAGGAACCAAGGACGGCGAGCTCGTCGGCAGCCCGAAGGCGTACTCGCCGAGCGCGCTCGACGGTGCCGTCCTCAAGTGCCAGGAGATCAAGGTCAAGAACGACTCCTCCAGCACGGGTGCCGCCGGGCCGAAGGAGTTCACGATGCCGGTCTGCATCTGGGGCGACCACAGCACGCTCGGGTTCGTGATGCCGATCGACTTCGCGAGCATGATGGCCGGCAAGGGCAGCACGCCCGAGGCCGCGGCCGAGATCGCCGCGAAGCTCCGCAACGACGTCCGCGTCAAGACCTCCTGACACCCGCGGTACCCGCGGACGGACCACCGTGTGGGGCTCGGCCATCGGGCCGGGCCCCCTCGCGATCTCTACGCGGTCAGGCCCTTGCGGTCGGGCCCACCCGCAGGCGTTCTCCGCCACCTCGTAGCGGACACCGTCGGACGCCGGCGAGCACCGGCCTCTGCAGACACACAGCAACGAAGAGGGGCGCCCGGCGATGTGGATCGCCGGGCGCCCCTTCGTTCTTGGTGCTTGTGCCTACGCCGTCTTCTGCTCGCCCGGGCCGCCGCGGCGGGCGTCCCTCGGGATCAGGGTCGGGTTGACGTTGCGCAGGACCACGTCGGCGGTGATGACGACGCGGGCCACGTCCTTGCGGGACGGGACCTCGTACATCACTGCCTGGAGGACTTCCTCCATGATGGCGCGCAGACCGCGGGCGCCGGTCTGGCGCAGGATGGCCTGGTCGGCGATGGCCTCCAGGGCCTCACGCTCGAAGTCCAGCTCCACACCGTCGAGTTCGAAGAGGCGCTGGTACTGCTTCACCAGCGCGTTGCGCGGCTCGACCAGGATCTGCAGGAGCGCCTCGCGGTCCAGGTTGTGGACCGAGGTGATGACCGGGAGACGGCCGATGAACTCGGGGATCATGCCGAACTTGACCAGGTCCTCCGGCATGACCGCCTCGAACTGGTCCTTGGACTCCAGCTCGCGCTTCGAACGGATCGTCGCGCCGAAGCCGATGCCCTTCGCGCCGGCCCGGGACTCGATGAGCTTCTCCAGGCCCGCGAAGGCACCGCCCACGATGAACAGGACGTTCGTCGTGTCGATCTGGATGAACTCCTGGTGCGGGTGCTTGCGTCCGCCCTGCGGCGGCACCGAGGCCGTCGTGCCCTCGAGAATCTTGAGCAGGGCCTGCTGCACGCCCTCACCGGAGACGTCGCGCGTGATCGACGGGTTTTCGCTCTTACGGGCGACCTTGTCGATCTCGTCGATGTAGATGATCCCGGTCTCGGCCTTCTTGACGTCGTAGTCGGCGGCCTGGATCAGCTTCAGCAGGATGTTCTCGACGTCCTCGCCGACGTATCCCGCCTCCGTCAGCGCCGTCGCGTCGGCGATGGCGAACGGAACGTTCAGCATGCGCGCGAGAGTCTGGGCGAGAAGCGTCTTGCCGGAGCCCGTGGGGCCCAGCAGGAGGATGTTGGACTTCGCCAACTCGATGGCGTCCTCGCGGTTCTGGCCCGTGCTGTTCTCACCGGCCTGGACGCGCTTGTAGTGGTTGTACACCGCGACGGAGAGGGCCTTCTTGGCCGACTCCTGCCCGACCACGTACCCCTCGAGGAACTCGTAGATCTCGCGGGGCTTGGGGAGTTCCTCCCAGCGCACCTCGCTCGTCTCCGCGAGTTCTTCCTCGATGATCTCGTTGCAGAGGTCGATGCACTCGTCGCAGATGTACACACCGGGGCCTGCGATGAGCTTCTTGACCTGCTTCTGGCTCTTGCCGCAGAACGAGCACTTGAGCAGATCGCCGCCGTCACCGATGCGTGCCACGGTGTGCTTCCCCTTCGCCTGGGAGCCGCCTGGATCCAGCGGCTCCTGGTGCTGCCTTATGTCCGACGGTACCTTGCCGAGCCCCTCGTTCGGGCCCCCCTTGGCGCGGTTCACTTTGTCGTGAACCGCGCCAAGGAGCGGCAGACGATACAGCGATACGTCACACGACCGCGGAGTTGTTCATCTTCCGCGTGGAAATGATCTGGTCGATCAGGCCGTACGCCAGAGCGTCCTCGGCCGTGAGGATCTTGTCGCGCTCGATGTCCTCGCGGATCTTCTCGATCGGCGTGGTCGAGTGCTTGGCCAGCATGTCTTCCAGCTGAGCGCGCATGCGGAGGATCTCGTTCGCCGCGATCTCGAGGTCCGAGACCTGCCCGCGGCCGGTCTCGCTGTACGGCTGGTGGATCAGCACACGGGCGTTCGGAAGTGCCATGCGCTTGCCCGGGGTGCCGGCGGCCAGCAGGATCGCGGCGGCCGAGGCCGCCTGGCCCATGCAGACCGTCTGGATGTCCGGCTTCACGAACTGCATCGTGTCGTAGATGGCCGTGAGGGCCGTGAACGAGCCGCCGGGGCTGTTGATGTAGACCGAGATGTCACGGTCGGGGTCCATCGACTCCAGGCACAGGAGCTGCGCCATGACGTCGTTGGCGGAGGCGTCGTCGATCTGCACGCCGAGGAAGATCACGCGCTCTTCGAACAGCTTCGCGTACGGGTCGTACTCGCGCACGCCCTGCGAGGTGCGCTCGACGAAGCGCGGGATGACGTAGCGGGACTCCGCGCGAGGACCGGTGTACTCGGCCTGCGTGCGGGCGTAGAGGCCGCTGCCGGTGAAGTCGTTCACTGTGTCTCCTGAAAAGCCTGAAAGGGCTGAGCGGTCGGCTGAGGGCCCACTGGGGGCCTGACCCCACCCGAGGGCGGGAAGAGGCCCCGCGCCGCCCTCGGGGGCGCTGGAGGGGCTTACGACGCCCCGGTGCCGCCGCCGCCCGGCATCCCGGCAGCGGTGGGCACGATGTCGTCGATGAGGCCGTACTCCTTGGCCTCGATCGGGTCGAACCAGCGGTCGCGGTCCGAGTCGCGCGTGACCTGCTCCACGGTCTGACCGGTGTGGAAGGCGGTCAGCTCCGCCATCCGCTTCTTGGTGTGCAGCAGCCGCTCGGCGTGGATCTTGATGTCCGACGCGGAGCCCGCGAGACCCGCGGAGGGCTGGTGGATCAGGATCTCGGCGTTCGGCAGGGCGAAGCGCTTGCCGGGGGTGCCGGCGCTGAGCAGGAACTGGCCCATCGAAGCCGCCATGCCCATGGCGATCGTCACCACGTCGTTCTTGATGAACTGCATGGTGTCGTAGATCGCCATGCCGGCCGTGATCGATCCGCCGGGGCTGTTGATGTAGAGGTAGATGTCCTTGTCCGGGTCGGCGGCAAGGAGCAGCAGCTGCGCCGTGATCTTGTTGGCGATGTCGTCGTCGACCGCCTGGCCGAGGAAGATGATCCGCTCGCCGAGCAGTCGGTTGTAGACCTGGTCGCCGAGGCCACCACCGATGGGGTCGCCGGCAGCTGTGGGCATCAGATTCGTCACGTATCCACCTGCTCGTCTTGCGACGGCGCCGGGCCGTCTCACGTCTTCTGCAGGGCCTGGGACCCCGGGTTCCGCGCCGCCTCCCGACGGCGTCCGGAGACTCCCCTGCCCTCGTATTCATGGACCCTAACGCGCGGGTCCCTCCCGGGAATCCCGCAGAGGGAACTGTTCGCTGTGAGCGCATGCGCTGCGCTCGCCTCACCAGGGTCTCGGTCCCGTTCCTCGGAGGGCTGCCGGCCTGTGGCGCACACCCTCGAAAGGCCGCACCCACCAGGGGCCGAGCGGCGGCACGCGGCCGCGGCACGGTGGGGGTCGCAGTTCCTCGCGCCCCTGGGCGAGCCGGCGGGGGCCGGCGGGGAAGCAGTCCTGGCGGACCCGGGCGGGCCTGCAGGGCCTGCAGGGCCTGCAGGGAGACGTTCCGGCAGCCCTGGGCAAGACGACGGGCCCCCGGAGACAGAAGTCTCCGGGGGCCCGTCAAGGATTACTGCCGAGGCGATCAGGCCTCGGTGGTCTCCTCGGCCTCGGCGGCGTCGGCGGCGTCGGTGGCCTCGACGGTCTCGGCCGTCTCGTCCTCCTCGTCGTCCAGGTCGACGATCTCGCCGTTGGTGTCCTTGACCGTGGAGGCCTCGACGACGACCGCGAGGGCCTTGCCGCGGGCGACCTCGCCGACGAGCATCGGGACCTGGCCGCCCTCGACGACGGCCTGGGCGAACTGGTCGGGGGACATGCCGGAGGAGGCCGCGCGACGCATGAGGTGCTCGGTGAGCTCCTCCTGGTTGACGTTCAGCTTCTCCTTGTTGACGAGCTCGTCAAGGACGAACTGCGTCTTGATGCCCTTGACCGCGGCTTCCTTGGTCTCGGCGTCGAACTCTTCCTCGGTCTTGCCCTGGATCTCCAGGTACTTCGCGAGGTCGAGGCCCATCTGGCCGAGCTGGTGGTGCTCGAGGTTGTGCTTACGGGTGTTGATCTCGTCCTCGAGCAGCTTCTCGGGGACGGGCACCTCGACGAGCTCCAGCAGCTTCTCCAGGACGCGCTCCTGGGCCTGCGTGGCCTGGTCGTACTGCTTCATGTTCTCGAGGCGCTTGCGGCTGTCCGCCTTGAGCTCGTCGAGGGTGTCGAACTCGGAGGCGAGCTGCGCGAACTCGTCGTCCAGCTCGGGCAGCTCACGCGCGGCGACCTGGGTGACCTTGACGGTGACCTCGGCCTCCTTGCCGGCGGCGGAGCCGCCCTTGAGCTCGGAGGTGAAGGTGGTCTCGCCACCGGCCTCCAGGCCCTTCACGGCCTCGTCGATGCCGTCGAGCAGCTCGCCGGAGCCGATGGTGTACGAGACACCGCTGGCGACACCGTCCTCCAGGATCTCTCCGTCGACCTTGGCCTCGAGGTCCAGGGTGACGACGTCCTCGTCCTGGGCGGCGCGCTCGACCGGGGAGGTCGAGGCGAAGCGCTCGCGCAGCTCGGAGACGGCCTTCTCGACGTCCTCGTCGCTGACCTCGATGGCGTCGACCTCGACCTCGATGCCGGAGTAGTCCGGGATCTCGATGGCCGGGCGGACGTCGACCTCGGCGGTGAAGTTCAGCGTCTCGCCGTCCTTCAGCTCGGTGATGTCGACCTCGGGCTGGCCGAGGACATTCAGCTCAGCCTCGTTGACCGCTTCGGTGTAGAACTTCGGGAGCGCGTCGTTGACGGCCTCTTCGAGCACGGCGCCGCGACCGAACCGCTGGTCGATGACGCGCGCCGGGATCTTGCCCTTCCGGAAGCCCTTCACCGTGACCTGCTGGTTGATCTTCTTGTACGCCGCGTCGAGGCTGTCCTTGAGCTCCTCGAAGGGCACCTCGACAGTGAGCCGAACCCGAGTCGGGTTCAGGGTCTCCACGGCGCTCTTCACGGTTCGGTCTCCTTGTGGCTGACTTCTTGGGGGGGTCCTGCTGCGTGCCGCTGCCGACCGGGCAGAGCCCTGGGCGGATTCCGCGGCCCTTGAGAGACGTAACAGTGCAGACATACGGGCACGCAGCTTGCATAGTAACCGCAGGCGGTACACGCCCCAAAAGGCGATCTTGTCCGGGCGGATCCCGCGCGGCCCTGCCGGTGGTCGGGGTGGCGGGATTTGAACCCACGGCCTTCCGCTCCCAAAGCGGACGCGCTACCAAGCTGCGCCACACCCCGTCGGTGCGACACGTAGGGTACATGCCCGCAGGCAGTGCGGCCGCAGCATTTCCCGAGCGCCGACGCAGACGGGAACGGGGTGTGCGTTGCGGGCCGCCGACCCGCTACGATGCATTCTGTGCCGCGGTCACTGACCTGCGGCGCGCGCTGTGCGGGCGTAGCTCAATGGTAGAGCACTAGTCTTCCAAACTAGCTACGCGGGTTCGATTCCCGTCGCCCGCTCCAGATGACATAAGGCCAGGCCGGAGGACGATTCCTCCGCCTGGCCTTCGTCGTGTCCGGGGGCCCCGATCAGCCTTCCGTGCCCGCCGCGTGCCCGTTGGGCTTCTGACCCTTCTTCTTGCTTCCACGCGCCCCCCGTTTGCGCCCCTTTTTCACCAGGCCGCTGACCGCATCGGCGATCAGCCGATCCCGGTCCGCACTGGCGTGCTGATAGATCAGCGCAGCGCGGGCGGTGCTGTGACCCATGCGAGCCATCAGCTCCCGCGTGCTCGCGCCCGTGGACGCGGCGAGGGTGTTGCCCGTGTGCCGAAGATCATGGAAGTGCATGCCCGTAATCCCCGCGTCCGCGCAGGCCCGGCGCCACAGCAGGTTGAAGTGATTGCGGCGCGGGGTGGCCCCCTTGGCACCGATGAAGACGCGCCCCTCGGCCCCGGGCTCCGCGAAGCGCTCCAAGTGATCACGGATGTCGGCGACGATCGCGGACGGGATCGCCACCGTGCGCTTGCCCGCGGCACTCTTCGGCGCCTTGATCTCCTGCCGGCCGTTGAACAACTCGGCGACGGCGCGACGGACCCGCACCGAGCCGTGCTCCAGGTCGATGTCCCGGCGGTACAGGCCGACCAGCTCACCCCAGCGCAGACCGAGGAAGCCGGCCATCAGCACAAGCACCCGGTAGCGCGGCTGGATTGCTTCGGCCAGGTCGTAGACCTCCTGCACCGTGGCGGTCGGCCGCTCCGGCGTGTGCACCGTGCTCGCACCCTTGATCGTGCACGGATTGCGCCGGATCATCTGATCGGCCACGGCGGTCCCCATCATTGCGCGCAGCAGGGCGTACGCCTTGGCCACCGTCGTCGGACCGGTGCCCGCGGCAAGTTTGTCGGCACGCCAGCTCCGAACGAGCGGCGGCGAGATCTCCACGACGTTGACGGCACCGAAAGCCGGCTCCAGGTGATGCCGCAGGAGCGAGCCGTAGAGCTGCCGGGTGGTGGCGGTCAGCTCACGCTCCCTGATCCAGGCAGCGGCATACGCGCCGAACGGCACCTTCCCGGCGTCCGGATCGTGCCAGTCACCGCGCCGCATCTCGGTCTGCTTGTCAGCCAGCCAGGCATCCGCGTCCCTCTTGGTGCGGAACGTTTCCGGGGCCGGCCGGTCCTGGCCGTCAGGGCCGAGATAGCGAGCCTGGTAGCGGCCGGAGGGGAGCTTACGGACGCGGCCGAACTGCCGCTTGCCCGCCATCAGGCAGCCACCGCCCGAAGGGCAGAACCGCGCAGACGAGGCTGCACCGTGTTGACGGCGATGAACTCCCGTACGGCGCTCTCGGGGATGCGGACGTGCCGGCCCACCTTCACGTAGGTGATGCGGCGCTCCTCGATCAGACGCCGCGGGAAGCGCACGGTCGTGCCCAGGACCTCGGCCACCTGCTCAACACTGAGGTATCGCTCATCCATGGTCGAACTCCCCTTCCTGGCGCAGGTCTGCGAGGGCTTCGCGTGCGGTTTCGCGGTTGAGTTGGATGTCCCGGTGGATGTTGGCGGCGAGCCAGGATTCGCCGGGGGTGTGGCCGTGGCCGGCGTAGGTCCAGTGGGAGAGCACGAGGGTGGTGGCCTCCGGGTTGTCGGCGGGGTCGGGCAAGCCGAGCGCCGCGCGTTGCTGGGCTGCGCGGTAGTCGGCTCTCACCTGGCGGAGCGCGCCGAGGGTGGTGGAGTAGCGGCGGGATTTGGTGGAGAAGTGGCCGCGGAAGCCGAGCATGTGGGCCCAGTCGCGAAGCTTCCGGTCCGGGTAGAGCGCGTGCAGGTCGAGGCAGGCCTCGATGAGCCGGCGGGGGTGGTCGGGCACATCGAGGAGCACCAGGGCTTCCTTGTTGCCGACCCGGCGATCCACGGCGCCCGTGCTCTCGGCTGCCTTCGTGGCGTACTTGGCGACGTAGGAGGCCACCGCCTGTTCGGTGATCTCTTCACCGTCCCCGAAGGCGCTGATGGGCTGGACGTCGAGTTGTGTCCCCCAGCGCAGCGTCCGGGCCGGCTCGTCACCCGCGGCGGCGACGTCGACGGCGACTCGGGCAGCGGCGGCACCGATGGCGTCGGTGAGCAGGTCGAGGGTTGCCCAGTGTGGGGGTGGGGTGTCGGGTCCTTCGGGTCCGTCGAAGCGGATCACTGCATGGAAGTGGACCGCTCCGCGCTTTTGGTACTCGGCGACCTTGCCGAAGGAGACGCGGGACTGTTCGCGAGCGTCCTTCTGCGTGAGCCCGGCGCGGGCGGCGATCTCCCGGCGGAGGTAGATCGAGAAGTACCGCCACAGGTCGGAGGCGTGGTTGTTCCACAGCACGGCGCCCGCGTAGTCGTACCCGTCCGGGTCCAGCGGGGTGCCGAGTTTGGGCGCGTCCGCGGGGTGTTGGGTGCCGCAGCGGCAGGGCCGGTTGCCTGGGCGGTTGTGGACCGGCCCGAAGCTGGGGGCTGTGAGGGTGGCGAAGACGCGGGGGTGGTCGCGCACGGTGTGCGGGGTGCCCTTGTCCGGGTCTCCGGTCAGTCCGGCGCGGATCAGGTGGTAGGTGTCGCCGGCGTAGGTCCAGGCGCAGGCCGGGCAGCGGGAGGCGCGGCGGTTGCCGCAGGCGATGCGGAGCATGCCGCCCGGCTCTTCGTCGGTGTTGTAGTAGTGCAGGACGGTCTTGGTGGTCGGGTCGATGGTCTTGGTGCCGCCGGTTAAACGGATGGGGTCGGAGCATCCTCCGGTGCGGCGGATCTGGTCTTGCCAGCGGTCGAAGTCGGCCGAGCCGGCCACCCTCAGCACGTCGGCGAGGGTGGCCGGGTCGAGGCCCGCCGCGGTGGCGGAGTCGGTCACTGCTGCTCCCCGTCCTTGGGCGGGTGGCGGTCGATCCAGTCCTCTGCGCAGACCTTGTGGACGGGCTTGCCTCGGTCGGAGCGCAGCGGGGTGGGCTTGGTGCAGATCACGCACGGCTGGTCGCCGGTGTGGTCGTAGTGGTCGCTAGAGCGCCAGTTCAGGAGAGCCATGGCGGTCACCTCCCGACGCGCTGGTGGTCATGGCGTCCAGGGCTCCGGCGGCCTCGATCGCCGCGGCGGCCAGGTTGCGTAGGGCCTCGGAGGTGCCGGCGGAGGCGATCAGCGCGATTTCAGCGAAGTCACCCTCGATGCGGAGGCTGACGAAGGAATTGGCACGGTCCGCGAACGGCGTGACGCGGAAGCGGGTGTCCGGCTCAATGTGGGCCGTGGTGGTGATGGTCTGCACGCCGTTCACCTCCCGGCCGGTACGAGGAGGATCGGGCGCGGAAGGGCGTGGTCGGTGCTGTGGCAGGCCGGGCAGGTGACGCGGAGGGTGGTGCGCGAGCCGTCGCGGTCGCGTTCACCAGTGGTGATGGCGGCGGTGGCGAAGCCGTCGCAGTCGCGGCAGACGGGCGTGTTCGGGTGGTGCTGGGGCATGATGAGGCTTCCCTTTCGGGTCCGTTGGATCAGGAAGGTGGGCCGTCCGGGGCGGCGGAAGTTTGGCGACCGAGGCCGCCCCGGACGGGCGTTACTTGCGGTGGTTGCGTCCGCGCGGGATGGGCGGGACGGAGTCGTAGGACTCCTGGCCGTGCTGGAAGGACGCCGCGTCGGTGTCGCCGTTCGCGGTGTTGGAGAACTCGCGGCCGATGCGGCGCATGGTCTTGCGGTCACCGTGCCGGCGGGCGATGGCGAACTCGCGGCCCAGTTCGGCCATGGCCGGGTTGCCCGGGGTGTCGTCGCTCTTGCGGCCGAAGAAGCCCATGTCAGTGCTTCCTTTCCTGGTTGAGGATCGAGCGGAGGACGACCGCGCACACCGCCACGGACATGCCGGTGATGGCGACGGCGAGGAGCAGGGAGACCAGGACCGCGCCGACGACGAGGACCACGGCACCTCCGCCCGCGGCGAGGGCAAGCGCGCTGCCGGGGGTGAGCTGCACGGTCGGCCGGTTCGAGACCGTGGCGAGCGGGGCGCGAGCCTGTGCGGCGGGCGCCGGGGCGCCGGCGCTCGGGGCCGGGGTCGGAGCTGTGTCGGGGGTCGGGTACTTCGGGGTGAACACGGGCTTTCTCCTTTCAGGTTGGCGTTACTTGACGACGGTGGCGACGGCGGGGGCGAGGAAGCTGTCGGCAATGAGGTAGCCGCCGAGGAGGAGCACGGCCACGAGCCACCAGGGCGGGCGGACGAGCTTGACGCCGAGGGCGCCGACGACGATCAGTGCGAGCCAGAGTGGAACGTCCATGACGGCAGGTCTCCTAGGCCTTGCAGCGGTGGGTGCGGGCGGCGAGTTCGGCGCCGGAGCGGTCGTGGTAGTCGGCGGAGAAGCCGCAGCCGGGGGCGGAGCAGGCCGCCGTGTGCTTGTCCCGGCCGTGTCCGTCGAAGTACGTGGCGACCTGGACGGGGCCGATGCGGATCACGTCGCGGAAGCGCCGGTGGACGGGCATGACGGTCCCTTTCCGATCAGGTGAGTTGAAGGTGTGCGGCGATGGCGGCGGACATCGGGCCCGGCAGCCCCAGCCGGGCCGAGAGAGCGTCCGCGGCCATCGGCGATCCGGTCGCGGCACGGTGGCTCTCGGCGATCTTTCGGGCGTGGTCCAGGAGCGCGACCGGCACCGTCACCGCAGGAGCGGACGCGGCGGCCGGAAGCTCCGGAGCAGTAGGCGGGGTGGGTTCGTCACGGCGTACGTCGACCTCGGCCACGGCCGGTTCGTCCACAGGCTGTGCGGAAACCGCGGCCGGGACCGGGGTGTCGGTGGGTGCGTGGACCAGGAGGGTGCCGCCGAGGAAGGCGAGCGCGGGCCAGCCGGCGACGAGGATGCACAGCCAGGCCGGAACGTGGTCGAGGTCGAGGAGTCCGGCGGTAGCGATGTTCGCGCCGAGCGAGGCGAACAGGGCGATCACGAACCACGTCCAGGCCGAGCGGTCCTTGCGGGCGGTCCGCAGCCGGCGCCATGCGGCGACGAGCAGCAGGTCAACGCTGATCGGATAAGCCCAGGCCTTCCATCCGGACTGCCCGGCGGCCGAAGCGAGGTCGTGCAGGTGGGCGAAGGACAGCGCACCGGCGATCACGGCCTGAACGAGCACGGCATCCGGTCGGATTGAGCGGGACATGTCTCCACCTCCTTCGGGAGTTGGGCCAGGAGCGGGCGCGGAACGTGATCCGACCGCCCGGTCCCGGCGGGTTCAGTCGGTGGCCTCTCCGGTGCCGAAGCAGGCCAGGCAGATCCCGGCCTGTTCGCCGACGGTGCGGCGCTTGCGCCCGACGCGGACCGAGCGGGCGACCTCTCCGGTGCCGTTGCAGGGCCCGCACTTCGGCGCAGCAGGCGCGGGGGTGTCTTCTTGGTGGCCACGGGTCACCAGCCGCCGGGGTAGTCGGGACCCTGATTCGGGTCGTAGCCGGGCGGGAACATGCCCGGCGGCGGCTCCGGCAGCGACGCGGCCAGCGACGGGCCGATCGCCTCGATGAACGCGGTGTCGGCTCCGGCCTGTTCGGCGTAGACGGCCAGCGCGCCGAGCAGCAGCACCGTGCGGTGGAAGTCCTCGATGTGCTCACACACGGGATAGGTCCTCCTGTTTCCGGCATGGCTCGGGTAGGGACCTGGCGCGAGACGGTCACGCCAACCGGGATGGATCAGGGGGAGCTAGTCGGTGACCGGGACGGGCTTGACCAGCGAGGGCCCGTCGGCCGCGGGTTCCGGGACGTAGGGCTGGAACGGGTCGAGGGCGGGCAGGTGCGGGACCATGTGGGCGAACTCCCGGCACACCGCCGTAGCTTCCGCCGGGGTCGTCATCGGGGTGCGGATGCGGGACCAGCCACCGGAGGAATCCGCGGCGACCGCCAGGCCGGCCTTGTCCGGCGCCATCGACGTCACCAGCGGAACAGCCTCCGGGGCGACGTCACCGAGGCCCATTTCGGCGGTCTGCTTGTCGTTGACCCGGTGCACCACACGCCCGGTGAGCTGCGCACGAAGCATCGTTGCGCCCTTGCCCAGTTCGGAGCCGAAGCGCTGACCACAGATCTCCAGAAAGATCCCCGCGGCACGAGCCATCTGCGCCAGCCGGATCAAAGAGGTGACCAGCCGCTCGCGGCGCTCCTCGTCCTTCTTGGAGGAGATCAGGAAGAGTTCCGCGATCTCGTCCACGAGGAGAACAATCGGCACCGGCCGCACGTCCTCAGGCAGCTCCCACAGGTCCGAGACGCCATGCAGGCTCAGCAGGTCGAACCGGGATTCCATCTCGGCGACCAGAACATCGAGCAGCGATGCGGCATCGTCCGGAGTCGTGGCCAGGGCCGAGAGCCGGGGTGCGTAGGCGGATTGCTCCACCCCGCGCTTGCAGTCGATTCCTGCGATGGCCACCGTCAGTGGAGCCAGGCCCTTGACCAGGTTGCGTTGGAACATCGACTTACCGGACTGGTTGGCGCCCAGGGTCAGCGCCATGGGCACCTTGCGGTAGTCGCGGACGAAGACGGTCCCGTCATCCCGCAGCGCCACCGGCACGACCATGTCCCGGGAACGGGCCTTGCGCGGCATGCGGACCCGGCGGAGCACGTCGTAGCCGGTCATGCGCAGTTCCACGAACCCGGGCTTCGTCTCAGTCACGTTCACCGAGTGCACGCCCCAGGCGTGGCGGAGCCGTTCCGAGGAGGCGACGACGTCCATCGGCTCCAGGCCGGCGGGCAGCCGCAGAGTGACCCGCAGCCCGGTGGACGTGCCGCGGACCCGGCGGACTTTCGGCGGCACCGGCTGCACCTCGCGCCGGGCCACGTTGCGGACCATGAACGCCCGAAGCCCCGACGGGTGCACCGTCAGCCCGCACACATCCATGGTCGAGCGGTAGGACAGGGTGAAGCGGCCCCAGGTGGCCGGCAGTCCGACCAGCGACCAGTACACGCGCGGAGCGCGGACCTTCGCATAGCCCAGACCACCGGCGCCGGCCGCAGTGCCGCCCAGCTCTAACCAGGTAGCGACGTCAGTCATGGTCAGGCCGCCGCTGTGATCGCGACCGCGCGGAACGAGATCCCGTGCCGCTTCTGCCCGTTGAACTCGTTCTCCCAGTCCCGCGCCCGCAGCCCGATCACCTTCACCGGCATACCCGGCGCCAGACCCTCCGGGAGACCGGTCTCCGGGACGGTCACCTGGTACAGGTTCCCCTCCCCCTCATCCGAGATGAGCAGGCCCACCGTGGACAGCCCCGCGTTCGTCTCACGATCCACAGCCCGCTCACCGGTCTGCTTGTTGACCAGCTTCGGCACGGGCGCGGTCGCCACGAACACCACAGCGGTCGAAACGTCGATCTTGAACGACGGCATGTGTACATCCCTCGATCACGGAAGCCGCCGAACGCGACCTCTCTAGACATCTCCATGGGAGCGCAACATGTATAGAGACGTCAAGAGAATCTGTATAGAGATGTTGAGAGCGACGGATTCGGGCTACATGAACAAGCCGGGGCGTAGGCCCATGGCCTAGGCTGTCTAGAGAAGAGGGGAGGGCTCCCAAATGGCCACCACCGACGACGACCGTCGGCCGAAGTACCAGCGGATCGCAGACTCTCTACGCGAGGCGATCCAGTCGGGCGAATACGGTCCCGGTGATCGGCTTCCGGGAGAGAACGAGCTGATGGCCACCCATGAGGTGGCCCGCATGACCGCTCGCCAGGCCCTGGGCGTACTCAAGGACGAGGGCGTTGCCGAGTCCCGCAAGGGCGCCGGTGTGTTCGTCCGATCGTTCCGCCCGCTGAGGCGCCGAGGCATTCAGCGGCTGTCTCAGGAGCAGTGGGGCAACGGCAAGTCCATCTGGGCAGCCGATGTCGAGGATCGAGCGCTCGTCGTCGATCAGGTGGCGGTGTCGGAAGAGTCCGCGCCCGATCATGTCGGGGTCGTTCTGGACCTGTCCGACGACGACACGGTCTGCGTTCGGCGCCGGCGATTCGTCCTGGACGGAAAACCTGTCCTGCTCGCCACGAGCTACCTCCCGATGCCCTTGGTCATGGGGTCGGCGATCACGGAGGAAAACACAGGCCCCGGGGGCACATACGCGAGGCTGGCCGAACTCGGCTACAAGCCGGTGCACTTCCGCGAGGAGATCCGCTCACGCATGCCCACGAAGCATGAGGCAGGACAGTTGAGCATCTCCGCGGGCACACCGGTGATCCTCGTGTGCCGTACCGCTTTCGCTGACGAGGGCCGCCCCGTAGAGATCAACGAAATGACTCTGGATGCGGCTTCCTACATCCTGGAGTACGACTTCGACGCGTAGGCCGAAGCGAGTTGTTACAGGTTTCTCTACCTCATCAAGCCCCGGCTGCGCTCCGCTCCGCCGGGCGCGCTCCCGGCTCCGCGCCGGGCGCCGCTCCTGCCTTCGGCCCGCTCCGCCCGCGCTGCGCCGACGCGCGCCCAC
>NZ_JBSFZS010000140.1:0-17703 GCF_053600395.1 Streptomyces sp. NPDC005070
CCGGAGGCGAACCCGTACGGCCGCACGATCCACTTCGGCATCCGCGAGCACTCCATGGCCGCGGAGATGAACGGCATCGCGCTCCACGGCAACACGCGCGTCTACGGCGGCACCTTCCTGGTGTTCTCCGACTACATGCGCAACTCGGTCCGTCTGTCGGCGCTGATGCACCTGCCGGTGACGTACGTGTGGACGCACGACTCCGTCGGTCTCGGCGAGGACGGCCCCACCCACCAGCCGGTCGAGCACCTCGCCTCGCTCCGTGCCATCCCCGGCCTCAACATCGTCCGTCCCGCGGACGCCAACGAGACGGCCATCGCCTGGCGCGAGATCCTCAAGCGCTACACCAAGGTGTTCGGCGAGGGCGCCCCGCACGGTCTCGCGCTCACCCGTCAGGGCGTGCCGACGTACGAGGCGAACGAGGACGCGGCCAAGGGCGGCTACGTGCTGTTCGAGGCCGAGGGCGGCGCGCCCGAGGTCATCCTCATCGGCACCGGCTCCGAGGTGCACGTGGCCGTCGAGGCGCGTGAGCGGCTCCAGGCCGAGGGCATCCCCACGCGGGTCGTCTCCATGCCGTGTGTGGAGTGGTTCGACGAGCAGGACCAGGGGTACCGGGACAGCGTCCTGCCGCCGTCGGTGAAGGCCCGTGTCTCGGTCGAGGCCGGTATCGGTCTCACCTGGCACCGCTTCGTCGGGGACGCCGGACGCATTGTTTCGCTGGAGCACTTCGGTGCTTCGGCCGACGGCAAGGTGCTCTTCCGCGAATTCGGTTTCACTGCCGAGAACGTCGCGGAAACCGCCCGGGAATCGATCGCCGCAGCCCAGCGCTGACGCTGACATACGACACGTAGGAGATGCAATTTCCATGACAGACGCACTCAAGCGCCTCTCCGAGGAAGGCGTCGCGATCTGGCTGGACGACCTGTCGCGCAAGCGGATCACGTCCGGCAATCTTGCCGAGCTGATCGACCAGCAGCACGTCGTGGGCGTCACCACCAACCCGTCGATCTTCCAGAAGGCGATCAGCAGCGGAGACGGCTACGAGCAGCAGGTTTCCGAGCTCGCTGCCCGCAAGGTCACCGTCGACGAGGCCCTGCGCATGATCACCACGGCGGACGTGCGCGACGCCGCCGACATCCTGCGGCCCGTCTTCGACGCCACGGAGGGCCAGGACGGCCGCGTGTCGATCGAGGTCGACCCGCGTCTGGCGCACAACACCACGGCGACGATCGCCGAGGCCAAGCAGCTCGCCTGGCTGGTGGACCGCCCCAACACCCTCATCAAGATCCCGGCCACCAAGGCGGGTCTGCCGGCGATCACCGAGGTCATCGGCCTCGGCATCAGCGTCAACGTCACGCTGATCTTCTCGCTGGAGCGCTACCGCGAGGTCATGGAGGCCTACGTCGCCGGCCTGGAGAAGGCCAAGGAGCGCGGCCTGGACCTCTCGAAGATCCACTCCGTGGCGTCCTTCTTCGTGTCCCGTGTGGACACCGAGATCGACAAGCGGCTCGACGCGCTCGGCACCCCCGAGGCCAAGGCCGCCCGCGGCAAGGCGGGCGTCGCCAACGCCCGGCTCGCCTACGAGGCGTACGAGGAGGTCTTCTCCACCGACCGCTGGTCCGTCCTCGACCGGGCGCAGGCCAACAAGCAGCGCCCGCTGTGGGCCTCGACCGGCGTCAAGGACCCGGCGTACAAGGACACCCTGTACGTCGACGAGCTGGTCGCGCCGAACACGGTGAACACCATGCCGGAGGCCACGCTGGAGGCCACCGAGGACCACGGGCAGATCACCGGCAACGCCATCGCCGGTACGTACGAGCAGTCCCGTGCCGAGCTCGACGCCGTCGAGAAGCTCGGGATCGCCTACGACGACGTGGTCCAGCTCCTCGAGGACGAGGGCGTCGAGAAGTTCGCGTCCTCCTGGAACGACCTGCTCAAGTCGACCGAGGCGGAGCTTCAGCGCCTCGCCCCTTCGGAGGGCTGAAACCTTGTCGAGCAGCAACCCGCTGCGTGACCCCGCAGACCGACGGCTCCCGCGTATCGCGGGGCCGTCGGGCCTGGTCATCTTCGGCGTCACGGGCGATTTGTCACGTAAAAAGCTGATGCCCGCGGTGTACGACCTCGCCAACCGGGGTCTCCTTCCGCCGGGCTTCTCACTCGTCGGGTTCGCCCGCCGCGAGTGGGCCCACGAGGACTTCGCCCAGGAGGTCCACGACGCGGTCAAGGAGCATGCCCGCACGCCCTTCCGCGAGGAGGTCTGGCAGCAGCTCGTCCAGGGCATGCGCTTCGTCCAGGGCACCTTCGACGACGACGACGCCTTCGACCGGCTTCGTTCCACCATCGAGGAGCTGGACAAGGCCCAGGGCACGGGCGGCAACTTCGCCTTCTACCTGTCCGTGCCGCCGTCGGCGTTCCCGGTGGTGATCCAGCAGCTCAAGAAGCACAAGCTGGCGGACCAGTCGGACGGCTCCTGGCGCCGCGCGGTCATCGAGAAGCCCTTCGGCCACGACCTCAAGTCGGCCGAGGAGCTCAACGCGATCGTGCACGAGGTCTTCGCCCCGGACCAGGTCTTCCGCATCGACCACTACCTGGGCAAGGAGACGGTCCAGAACATCCTGGCGCTGCGCTTCGCCAACACGATGTTCGAGCCGATCTGGAACCGGTCGTTCGTCGACCACGTGCAGATCACGATGGCCGAGGACATCGGCATCGGCGGCCGGGCCGGCTACTACGACGGCATCGGCGCCGCCCGTGACGTCATCCAGAACCACCTGCTCCAGCTCATGGCGCTGACCGCCATGGAGGAGCCCTCCTCCTTCGACGCGGACGCGCTCGCCGCGGAGAAGACCAAGGTGCTCGGCGCGACCAGGCTGCCGAAGGACCTCGCCGCCAGCACGGTCCGCGGACAGTACGCGGAGGGGTGGCAGGGCGGCGAGAAGGTCGTCGGCTACCTCCAGGAGGACGGTATCGACCCCAAGTCGAAGACCGACACCTTCGCCGCGATCAAGGTGGAGGTGGACAACCGCCGCTGGGCGGGCGTCCCGTTCTACCTGCGCACCGGCAAGCGACTCGGCCGCCGCGTCACCGAGATCGCGGTCGTCTTCCAGCGCGCCCCGCACTCCCCCTTCGACCACACGGCGACGGAGGAGCTGGGCCAGAACGCGATCGTCTTCCGCGTCCAGCCCGACGAGGGCGTCACGGTCCGCTTCGGTTCCAAGGTGCCCGGCACCTCCATGGAGATCCGGGACGTCTCGATGGACTTCGCGTACGGCGAGTCGTTCACCGAGTCCAGCCCGGAGGCGTACGAGCGTCTGATCCTCGACGTGCTGCTCGGTGACTCGAACCTCTTCCCGCGCACCGAGGAGGTCGAGCTGTCCTGGAAGATCCTCGACCCGATCGAGCAGCACTGGGACCAGCACGGCAAGCCCGCGCAGTACCCCTCGGGCACCTGGGGACCCGTCGAGGCCGACGAAATGCTCGAACGAGACGGACGGAGCTGGCGTCGCCCATGAAGACCGATCTCACGGACACCACGGCCAGCAAGGTCAACAAGGCCCTCGTCCAGGGCCGCCGCGCCATCGGCACGCCCGCCGTCGGCATGGTGCTCACCCTCGTCATCGTCACCGACGAGGAGAACGCGTACGACGCCCTGAAGGCCGCCAACGAGGCCTCGCGCGAGCACCCCTCACGCACCCTCGTGGTCATCAAGCGCGTCTCCCGCTCACCCCGCGACCGCACGACGTCGCGCCTCGACGCCGAGGTGCGGCTCGGGGCGGAGGCCGGCACCGGCGAGACGGTGGTGCTGCGTCTGTACGGCGAGGTCATCAACCACGCCCAGTCGGTCGTCCTGCCGCTGCTGCTGCCGGACGCGCCCGTCGTCGTCTGGTGGCCGGTGAACGCGCCGCTCGACCCGGCGAAGGACCCGCTCGGCGCCCTCGCACAGCGCCGGGTGACCGACACCTACGCCGCCGAGGCCCCGGTACGGGAGCTCGACGCCCGCGCCGCGGCCTACACCCCGGGCGACACGGACCTGTCGTGGACCCGCATCACGCCCTGGCGTTCGATGCTGGCCGCGGCCCTGGACCAGGTCGCCTGCGACGTGGACGCGGTCGAGGTGGAGGGCGAGGAGTTCAACCCGAGCTGCGAGCTGCTCGCCATGTGGCTCGCGGACCGGCTGGAGGTCCCCGTCAAGCGGTCGCTGTCCTCGGGCCCCGGTCTGACCGCGGTCCGGCTGGACACGAGCTGCGGCCCGATCGTCCTGGACCGCGCCGACGGCACCCTCGCCACGCTGTCCATCCAGGGGCAGCCCGACCGCGCGGTGGCGCTCAAGCGCCGGGACACGGCCGAGCTGATGGCGGAGGAGCTGCGCCGTCTCGACCCGGACGACACCTACGCGTCGGCGCTGCGCTTCGGCGTGGACCGGCTGAACGCGGCGGCGGACACCGCGGGGGCCGGTTCCCCGGGCGGGACCGCGACGGCCACGAAGGCGGCCCCGGCCGCCAAGGACTCCCCCGCGGGGGTGGCCGAGACGCTCGCCAAGAAGGCGGCGGGCAAGGCGGCCGCCGAGTGAACACTCCGCAGCTCGTCGTCCACCGCGACAAGGACCTGATGGCCCAGGCCGCGGCGGCCCGGCTGATCACGAAGATCGTGGACGCGCAGGCCTCGCGCGGCTCCGCCTCGATCGTGCTCACCGGCGGGCGCAACGGCAACGGGCTCCTCGCGGCCCTCGCGTCCGCGCCCGCCCGGGACGCGATCGACTGGGCGCGTCTCGACCTGTGGTGGGGCGACGAGCGGTACCTCCCCGAGGGCGACCCCGACCGCAACGACACGCAGGCCCGCGCGGCCCTGCTCGACGCGGTGCCGCTGGACCCGGCGCGGGTGCACGCGATGCCCGCGTCCGACGGTCCGTACGGCGCCGACGTGGAGGCGGCGGCGGAGTCGTACGCGGCGGAGCTCGCGAAGGCCGCCGGGCCGGAGAACCACGGCCCGGTCCCGGCCTTCGACGTCCTCATGCTGGGCGTCGGTCCCGACACCCACGTGGCCTCGCTCTTCCCGGAGCTGCCCGCGGTGCGGGAGACGGAGCGGACGGTGGTCGGCGTGCACGGCGCGCCCAAGCCGCCGCCGACCCGGATCTCGCTGACCCTGCCCGCGATCCGCTCGGCCCGCGAGGTGTGGCTGCTCGCGGCCGGCGAGGACAAGGCGGAGGCGGCGGCCATCGCCCTCTCCGGCGCGGGCGAGATCCAGGCCCCGGCCGCCGGGGCGTACGGCCGCTCACGCACCCTGTGGCTCCTGGACGCCCCGGCGGCGTCCCAACTGCCACGCTCGCTGTATCCACCGGCTTCCGCGTGAGCGTTGCCTGACCGTGAACGCCGGAAAAGCTGAAGTTCAGCTTCTCCGGCGTTCACGGTTCGGGACCGGCGCCGGGAGTCAGGGCCCGGAGCCGGACTCCGAGAACGGGCCTCGCGAGCCGGTACGGCGCGCGAGGGCCCGCCTCACTTCACCGACCCCGCCATCACCCCCTGGACAAAGTGCCGCTGGAAGGCGAAGAAGACCGCCACCGGGACCACCAGGGACAGGAACGCTCCTGGGGCGAGCACGTCGATATTGCTGCCGAACTGCCGTATCTGTGACTGGAGTTCGACGGTCAGCGGCTGTGCGGAGCTGTCGGCGAAGAGCAGGGCGACCAGCATGTCGTTCCAGACCCAGAGGAACTGGAAGATGGCGAGACTGGCGATGGCCGGCCGACCGACCGGCAGGACCAGCCGGGTGAAGATGCGCCACTCGCTCCCCCCGTCCATGCGCGCCGCCTCCAGCATCTCCTTCGGCATCTCCGCGAAGTAGTTGCGCAACAGGAAGATCGCGAACGGCAGGCCGTAGGAGACGTGGAAGAGGACGACGCCGGGGATCGTGCCGAACAGGCCCAGCTGCCCGAAGAGTTTGGCCACCGGCAGCAGGCCGATCTGTACCGGCACCACAAGCAGCGCGACCACCAGCAGGAAGATCGCGTCTCGCCCCGGGAAGTCCAGCCACGCGAAGGCGTATCCGGCGAGCGCGGCGATGACGACGACGAGCACGGTCGCCGGGACGGAGATCAGGACGGTGTTCCAGAACGCCCGGGTCATCCCCTCATTGCCCAGCAGGGCGGAGTAGTTGTCGAAGGACAGCTGCCCCGGGCTCTTCAGTGCGGTCCACCAGCCGCCCTGCGCGGTGTCCTTGGCCGAGCGCAGCGAGGACAGGAACAGGCCCGCGAGCGGGGTGAGCCACATCAGGCCCACGACGACGAGGAACGCCTGCACCACACCGCTGCCGAGCCCTCGCCTGAGCGCGTTCATCGTCGACTCCCTAGGAAACGGCGGACGTTGAAGACCATCGCGGGAATCACCAGGAGCAGAAGCAGCACACCGAGCGCACTGCCGAGGCCCTGGTTGTTGCCGCCGCCGAACGACACCAGCCACATCTGCGTGGCCAGTACGGTGGCGTCCTCCTGCACCGGGCCCGGTGCGATGATGTAGACGAGGTCGAAGACCTTCATCACGTTGATGACGAGGGTCACGAAGACGACGGTCAGGACGGGCGCGAGCAGCGGGACGGTGATCCGGCGGAAGATCTGCCACTCGTTCGCCCCGTCCATCCGGGCCGCCTCCAGCGCGTCCCGGGGCAGCGCGGCGAGGCCCGCGCCGATCAGCACCATGGCGAAGCCGGTCCAGATCCACAGGTAGGCACCGATGACCGCGGGCGTGACGAGCGCGGGTCCCAGCCAGGAGACGCCCTCGTACGGCGGGGCGAAGTTCGACGCGGGCAGCCGCAAGGTGTACGGGCCCGATCCGAGGTGCTGGAAGCGGAAGGAGCCGTCGGCCGCGGTGGTGGCGCTCGCGACCGCGTGGCCGTCGCGCACCGCCTCGACCGTCATCTCAGGCAGTCCGCTCTCCTTCCGGTCGGCCTTGCCCTGTTCCCCTCCACCCCCGCGGGTGAAGTCCAGATAGACGGCACCGCGCAGTTCGCCGGGCGCGGCCTGGCGCCGGGCGGCGGCGTACGCGGGCCGCGCGCCCCGCGGCAGGTCCTTGGGGAGTACGCCGACCAGGCCGAGGGCGACGGTGTGACCCGGTGACACGGAGGCGGTCGTACGGTACGAGCCGTCGGCTCCCTTGGCCAGGCCCTGGCCGTCGCGGGCGCGCGCGGTCGGGTAGGCCGAGGTTCCCGTGAAGGCGTCGTGCACGGAGACGACGGCGGCGTTCAGTACGCCCTTGTCGGGGTCCTCGTCGTAGGCGAGCCGGAAGATGATGCCCGCGGCGAGGAAGGAGACCGCCATCGGCATGAAGAGCAGCAGCTTGAACGCCGTGGCCCAGCGCACCTTCTCGACGAGAACGGCGAGGACGAGGCCGAGGCCGGTGAGCAGGGTCGGTGCGACGACCACCCAGATCGCGGTGTTGCGGACGGCCTTGATCGTGGCGGGGTCGCGGAACATCTCGGTGTAGTTGTCGCCGCCCACGAACCGTGTGCCGGAGGCGTCGAAGAAGCTGCGGCCCACGGAGAACAGCACGGGGTAGACGACGAGCGCGCCGAGCAGGAGCAGGGCGGGGAGGACGAAGGCGAGGGCGACGGCCCGGCCGCGGCGCCGGGCCCGCCGCCGACGGTCGGCCAGTGTGACCGGCGGCGGGCTCGCCTCCTTCAGGAGCGTTGCGGTCATGTGCGATCAGCCCTTGTATGCCTTGGCCGCCGCGCTCTCCAGCCGGGCCGCGGTCCCCTTCGGGTCGGACGGGTCGCGCAGGAAGTCCTGGAGGATCTTCCACTCACCGGCACCCTTGGTACCGCCGAACGCGGCCGGGGCCTGGTCGGACATGTCGAACCGGACCGAATCCCCGGCCGCGACCAGGGACTTGGCGGTCTCCCGGGTGACGTCGTCGCCGTAGGAGGCGAGGTCGAGCTTCTTGTTCGGGGACAGGAAGCCGCCCGCCCCGGCCCAGACGGCGGACGCCTCAGGGGTCGTGAGGTACTCCAGGAACCGCATGGCGGCCTTCTGGTTCTTGCCGTCCTTGAGGACGACGGCCGCGTCGCCGCCGCTGACCACGGGGGCCTTGCCGCCGGTGACCGCCGGGAAGGGGAAGAAGTTCGCGTCCTCGCCGATCTTCCTGCCGAACTGGTCCTTGGCGACCCCGGCGACGAAGTCGCCCTCGTAGACCATGCCGGCCTCGGGCTTGGGCCCGAAGACCTTCTCGACGGAGCCCGGGAAGTCGGTGTTCAGGGCCTCCTTCTGACCCCCGGCCACCAGTTGCTTGTCCTTGAAGAGCTTGCCGAGGGTGGTGAGGGCCTTGACCACCGTCGGGTCGGTCCACTTGATCCGGTGGGCGGCCAGGGCGTCGTACTTCTCGGGCCCGGCCTGGGAGAGGTAGACGTTCTCGAACCAGTCGGTGAGCGTCCAGCCGTCCTGTCCGGCGACGGAGAAGGCGGCGAGACCCGACTCGGAGACCGTGTGCCCTGCCTTCAGCATCGCGTCGTAGGTGGTCGGCGGCTTGACGCCGGCCTGGTCGAGGGCGTCGGGGCTGTACCAGACGGTCGACTTGTGGGCGGCCTTGAAGTACAGCCCGTACAGCGTGCCGTCGACGCTGCCGTAGTCCTTCCACACGCTCGCATAGTTGGCGTCGACTGCCGCTCCTGTGGTCTTGGACAGCGGCTTGAGCCAGCCCTGCTTCGCGAACTGCTGGAGCACACCGACCTGCGGGACCATCACCACCTCGGGGGCCTTGCCGCCCTCGATCTTGCTGCCGATGACGGTGGAGACGTTGTCGCCGGTGGAGACGAACTGCGTCTTGGCGCCGGTCTTCTCGGTGAAGGCGTCCAGCACCTTCTGGAAGTTCTTCTGCTCGCTGCCGGACCAGACACCGGCCACGGTGATCGTCTGGCCGTCGAGCGCCTTGTCGCCGCCGCCCGCGGAGACGGGGGCGCCTCCGCAGGCGGTCGCGCCGAGCGCCAGGGCGAGTGCGGTGCAGCCGGCGAGCAGGGTGGTACGTCGTCGCATCATCGTTGATGTCCCTTCGGGGAAATGAGAGGTGACGGAGCGTCAAGCGGTGTTGGCCGAGGAGCGGTGGCCTTGGAGGAGAAGGCCGAAAGGGGCTCGTGGGGACGAACCCCGTCGGAGGGCTCAGGGATTGGTGGAGTCGCTGATCCACCAGGCGGCAGTCGAACCGGGCAGGACGCCGGGCGCGCAGGGACCGCTGGAGAGCAGCGGGGTCCCGGAGACCGGCGCGGGCGTCGGTGCGGCACCGAAGTTGACCGCGCACACCAGGCCGTCGCCCCGGACGAAGCCGAGGACACCGGGCGGGGTGTCCAGCCAGCGCAGCTCGCCCTCCCCCAGCTGGGGCAGCCGGGAGCGCAGTTGGAGTCCGTCGCGGTAGAGGTGCCAGAAGGAGCGGGTATCGGCGAGGGCACGGTCGGTGGCGTACTCGGCGAAGTAGGCCGGCTGCGGCAGCCACGGCTTGGCGCTCTCCGCACCCGAGGTGAAGCCGAACGGCGAGGCGTGCCCCGACCACGGCAGCGGAACCCGGCAGCCGTCGCGGATGCGGGCACGGCTTCCGGTGCGGCGGAATATGGGGTCGGTGAGCACGTCGTCGGGGAGGTCGACGACCTCGGGGAGCCCGAGTTCCTCGCCCTGGTAGATGTACGCGGCTCCGGGCAGCGCCAGCATCAGCAGCGCGGCGGCACGGGCGCGGGCGGCACCCAGACCGCTGCCCTCGGTGCCCAGTTCGCCGTAGCGGGTGACCGTGCGCACCTGATCGTGGTTGTTGAGCACCCAGGTGACCGTCGAGCCGGTGCCGGCGATGTCCTGCATGGCTTCGGAGATGACCTTGCGGAACGAGTCGGCGTTCCAGGGGGCGCTCAGCAGGTCGAAGAAGAATGCCTGGTGGAGCTCGTCGTGGCGTACGTACCGGGCGTGTTCGCGGGCAGTCGGGACGGAGACCTCGCCGACGAGCAGTCGCTCCCGGCCGTCCTCGGCGGTGTATTCCTCGCACAGCGACCGCCAGCGGCGCCAGACGTCGTGCACCTCCGGCTGGTTCCAGGCGAGCGGGTTGACCGAGTCGCGGGTACGGGCGTCGGCCTCGGGGTCGGGCGAGTCCGGCAGATCGGGGTGCTTGTAGAGCCCGGCGGCCACGTCGATGCGGAAGCCGTCGACGCCCCGGTCGAGCCAGAAGCGCAGTACGTGGTCGAAGTGGCCGCCGACCTCGGGGTTGCGCCAGTTCAGGTCGGGCTGTTCCGGCGTGAACATGTGCAGGTACCACTGGCCCGGGGTGCCGTCCTGCTCGGTGACCCTGCTCCAGGCGGGGCCGCCGAACATGGCGTGCCAGTTGTTGGGCGGTTCCGCGCCGTCCGGACCCCGGCCGTCGGCGAAGTGGAAGCGGGCGCGGGCCGTGCCGCCGGGCGCCGATTCCAGCGCCTCGCGGAACCACGGGTGCTCGCTGGAGCAGTGGTTGGGGACGATGTCCAGGAGCACCCGGACGCTGAGGCGCCGGGCGTCCGTCATCAGCAGGTCGAACTCGGCGAGGTCGCCGAAGAGCGGGTCCACGTCGCAGTGGTCGGCCACGTCGTAGCCGTGGTCGTGCTGCGGCGAGGGGTAGAAGGGGCTCAGCCAGATGCCGTCGACCCCGAGCTTCTTCAGATAAGGCAGTCCGGTCCGGACGCCGGCGAGATCGCCGACGCCGTCCCCGGTGCTGTCCAGAAAGCTCCGGACGTACACCTGGTAGATCACTGCGTCGCGCCACCAGCGGTGCGTGTTGAGCGTCACCCGTTGACCTGTCTGTGCGTGCCTTCAGTTATGCATGCATGTTAAGTAGGCGTGTCACAGGGGTGTCAACGAGTAGACAGAAGGAAACAGAAGTTGGGTCCGCTATATGAGCATTTTTCATCCCTGCTAGCCCGAGATGAGATGCTCGCGTTACCTAACATGAAACTAGGAAGGTCACCGGAATGCGACGACGGAGAGGGGGCTCAGCCCCGGCGCGAGATGTCGGCCAGCTCGCGCGCCAGCCGGCGCACGGCGGCCTCGGGCGTCTGGTGCCCGGTCATCGCGTCGTGCACCACCGCCTGCACCGCGAGGCTCACCTGGTCGTAGCGGGGGCTCTTGGGGCGCGGCGCCGCGGCGAGCACACCGGCGCGCAGCGTCGGCAGGTAGGGGAACGCGCGGATCAGTTCGGGGTCCTGGTAGAGCGCGTCCCGTACGGGCGGCAGCGCTCCTTTGGTGAGGACCTGGCGCTGGACCCGCTCGCTCGTCAGGTACGCGATCAGACGCGCGGCGGATTCGGGGTGCCGGGCTCGCGCGTTGACGGCGAGGTTGGACCCGCCGAGCACGCTGGTCCCCGGCCCGTCGCGGCCTGGCAGCGGAACCGCGCCGATCTTTCCGGCGACGGCCGATCCCGGGGCGGAGGCGCTGACATAGGCGTAGGGCCAGTTGCGCAGGAAGAGAAGACGGCCGTCCTGAAATGCCTGTTTGGACTCCTGCTCCTTGTACGTCAGCGCCTTCTTCGGGATCCAGCCGTCGCGTACGCCGTCGGCGAGGAAACCGATGCCCTCGCGGGCCGCGGCGGAGTCCACCGTCACGCGTTCGCCCTCGTCACCGAGGATCGTGCCGCCCGCCGAGTAGACCGCCTCGGCGGCGTTCACCGTGAGGCCCTCGTAGGGCAGGAACTGGCCCGCATAGCCGTCGAGTCCGTACTTCGGGGCGATCGTCCTCGCCTGTTTCTCCAGCTCGGCCCAGGTGCGCGGCGGCGCGACACCCTCCTTGGCCAGGATGTCCTTGCGGTAGAGAAGCAGTCCGGCGTTGGTGACGTACGGGACGGCGTACAGCCTCCCGTCGTACCTCGCGGTCTCCACCACCGGCCGCAGGAAGCCGTCGAGCGGGAAGCGGTCGCGGGGCAACGGGGAGATCCAGCCCGCGGCGGCGAACTCCGAGGTCCACGCGACATCGATGTTGAGGACGTCGAAGCGGCTCCGGTCGCCGCCGCGCAGATCGGTGGTCATCTGCGCGTGGGTCTCGTCAGCGGAATCGGGGAGTTCGACGAGGGTGACCTTCTCGCCGGGGTGCGCGCGGTTCCAGCCGTCGAGGAGCGGCCCGAGATAGTTGGTGAGGTCACCGGCGGTGGCCAGCGTCAGCGGACCGCGTCCGTTCCCGCGCGCCCCGTCGGCGGGCGTGCCCGAGGCGACGTAACCGGACAGGACCACCGCAACGACCAGGAGGCCCCTACCGGCGGCACGTATCCACCGCATAGGTTCCTCCCTGTGCACCGGCACCGGGCCTCTTCGCCCGGAGTCAGAGGCCATGTATACCTGTTAGGTATGGGCGATACTAGGGCCTGCGGCACATTGACCTCCGGCTCATAGGCGTTCGGCACATGGGCCCTCAGCACATGAAGAGCATGCCCTGAGCAGCAGGGGCGCCCCGCGGGCGAACCGGGAACAAGAGAGCGAAAGAGGGGGAGGAGAGCACGAGTGCGGCTGCCCCTCCTGGCCCTGCTGGCGCGCGGACCGGCCCATGGCTACGAGCTCAAGCAGGACCTTGAGCAACTGCTGGGCTCCGCGTACCCTCAGCCGAACGTCGGCCAGATCTACGTGACGCTCGGCCGCCTCGAGAAGTCTGGACTGATCGAGGGCGAGGAAGTCGAGCAGTCGAGCCGGCCCAACAAGAAGATCTATCACCTCACCGACGCCGGGCGTGAGGCGCTGCGCGCCTGGTACGAGGAGACGGCGGACGAACCGCGGGTACGGGACGAGTTCTTCATGAAGCTCGCACTCGCACCGCGGACCGGTCTGGCCGAGCAGATCGCCCTGATCAACAAGCAACGGCGCCAGTACTTGAACACCATGCGTGAACTGTCGAGGCTCGCCGCGACCGAGAACCGGGACAACCGCGTCTCCCAGCTGCTCATCGAGGGCGCCATGCTGCATCTGCAGGCCGATCTCGACTGGCTGGAGCGCTGCCAGGAGGAGTTGGAGGAGCAGGGATGAGCCGCACCCCTCCCACGCCGCGCGCCGAGAACCCGCCACCGCGACCCGAGAGCCCGGAGCCACCGCCCGAGCGCGCTGCGCCGCATGCGGAGATCTCGCCGGCGCGTGCCGGGGAAGCCCCCGTGCTGCGCGCGGAGAACCTGGTCAAGACCCACTACGGCGAAGGCGCGCCCGCCCATGCCGTGCGCGGCGTCGACCTGTCCGTACGACGGGGCGAGTTCGTGGCGGTCACCGGCCCCTCCGGCGCAGGGAAGTCGACCCTGCTGCATCTGCTCGGCGGGCTTCAGCGGCCCGATTCCGGCAGCATCTGGCTGGACGGCGACTGCACGGACGGATACGGCGAAGCCCGCTGGGCGGTCGAGCGCCGACGCCGTATCGGCATCGTGTTCCAGTTCTTCAACCTGGTGTCGAACCTGTCGGTCGCCGACAACGTCGAACTGCCCGCCCTGCTCGCCGGGGTCTCTCCCAGGCGGGCGCGCGCCGAGCGGCAACAGTTGCTCTCCGAGCTGGGCCTCCAGGGCAAGGAGCGCAGCATGCCGGGCGAGCTGTCCGGCGGTGAGCAGCAGCGCGTCGCGCTCGCCAGGGCCTTGGTCAACCATCCGCCCCTGCTGCTCGCCGACGAGCCCGCGGGGAGCCTCGACAGCAAGGGCACCCGCGAGGTGACCCGGCTGCTGTCCCGGTTCCACCAGCGCGGCCAGACGATCCTGCTGGTCACCCACGACGCGCGGCTCGCGAGCGCCGCGGACCGGGTGATCAGCTTCTTCGACGGCCGGATCGCCGACGACGCGGAACTCGACGGCACGCCGTCGCGGGGCATGGGGATATCCGGCGTACTCGAACTGAGGGACTGAACCGGCATGCGTGCCACGTTGCGCTGGGCGCACGCCGATCTGCGCACCCACCGGGGCGAGGCGCTGTTCATCGTGCTGGCCACCGCCGGCATCGTCACCTCACTGCTGCTGGCCACCGCGCTCTTCGGCTACGCGACCAACCCCTGGCAGCGGGTCTTCACCCAGTCGCACGGCGCGCACGTGTGGATCCACACCGGACCGTCCGCGGACACGCGCAGACTCGCCGACGTGGACGCGGTGGAGTCCTTCGCGGGCCCCTACCCCACAGCCGCGACGGCCGTCGAGTCCCGGGGAACCCGCGCGGCGGTCGAACTGCGCGGCGCCACCGAGCAGCCCTCCACCGGACGCCCGCTGCTCGTCTCCGGACGCTGGCTCGACCCCACCGAGGCGGACGGCGTGGTGCTGGAGAGCAGCCTCGCCCGGTCCCTGTGGGCCGAACCGGGCGACACCCTCACCGTGCCCGGCACCGCCCGGACTCTGACCGTGCTGGGCGTCGCCGACAGCGCCGAGCCCCGCTACAGCCCGGGCGAGCGGTCCGGCCTGGTGTGGGCGCTCCCGACCGCGGTGCGGGCCACCGCCGGGCGCGCCGGACAGGTGATCGGGCTGCGGCTGACCGATCCCGGCGACACGGACTACGCCGTCCAGCGGGCCGTCACCCTCCTCGGCGCCGGAGCGGTCACCGAGGTCTCCCCCTGGCAACAGGCGCGGGCCGAGGCGCAGGGCGACAACCGGCTGCTCGGGCAGGTGCTCGGCCTGTTCGGTCTGGGCGCGCTGGTCGCCGCCGGGCTCGCCGTGCACGGCGCGATCGGCACCCGTATCCGTGGCCATCTGCGGGACATCTCGGTGCTCAAGGCGATCGGCTTCACGCCGGGCCAGGTGGTACGGATCTTCCTGCTTCAGCACGTGGCGTTCGCGCTGCTGGGAGCCGTGCTCGCGGGCGCGCTCACCCAGGCGCTGGGCGGCCGCGTGCCGGGACGCCTCGGGGACGCGGTCGGTGTGTGGCAGGGGCTTCCGGGACACACCGCGGCACTCTTCTCGGTGCCCGTGGCCGTGGTGCTCTTCATCGCCGCGACGACCGGGCTCGCCGCGTGGCGCGCCGGACGGGTGTCGCCGGTGCCGGGGCTCCGCGCCGCGGCGCAGCGCGGCGGTGGGCTGCCTCGTGCGGCGCGCGGCGCGCTGGGGCTGCGGATACCGTCCGCGCTGGTCCTGGGTTGGCACAAGGCGTTCACGCGCCGGCCGCGCTCGCTGGCCACGATCGCCCGCCTCGCGCTGCCCCTGCTGCTGATCGTGGTGGCCATGAGCGCCTGGACGACCATCGACCGCTTCCACAGCCAGCCCGAGCAGCTGGGTCTCGCGGCCGCGCTCACCGTCCGCCCGGACGGCGGTCTGAGCGATGCGGGCGTACGCGCCCTGCTCGACCGGAACCACCAGGTCACCGACGTCCACCCGGGTATCCAGGTACCGGCCCTGGTCCCCGGCCAGACCGGCACGATTGCCCTGCGCGGCCTCGGTACACGCCGGGACCCCTACCCGTTCTCGCTGGCCGAGGGCCGCGCCGCGAGCGGACCCGACGAGGCGGTGGCGGGGCAGGGACTGCTCGACCTGCTGGACGTGCGGGTCGGCGACTGGGTACGCGTGACCGTGGGCGCTCAGCCGCAGATCCTGCACATCGTGGGGCGGAGCATTGAGCCCGAGAACGGAGGCCGGGTCATCTCCACCTCGCTCGACACCCTCCGTGAGAACGACCCGGACCTCCGGCCGACCCTCTACCAGCTCCAGCTGCGCCCCGGGGCCGACCCGCACCGGGTCGCCGGCGAGCTGACGACGGCCTCGCACGGACGTTTCGACGTGCACGCCGTGACCAACCCGGCCGACGGGCTCTCACCGCTGCGCGGAGTCGTCGCGGGGCTGATCGCCGTACTGGCCCTGATCGGGCTGATCGAGCTGCTCACCGCGATCGGTGGCACGGTGCGCGAGGGCGAGCGGGATCTGCTGGCGCTGAAGGCGATCGGACTGACACCCCGGCAGATCACCGCGGTCACCGTGACGGCCACGGGGTGCACGGCCCTCGCGGCGGTCGTCGCCGGTACGGCTCTGGGGCTGCCGCTCGCGCACTGGCTGATCGATGCCCAGGGCAAGTCGAGCGGCATCGGCGCAGGCGTCGCACGAGGGCCGTCCGCCGCGCTTCTGCTGCTGTTCGGCGCGGCTGCCGTGCTGGGCGCCGCCGCACTCGCCACCGTGCCGGCCGCCCGGGCGGCCCGCCGGCGGCTGGCGGACACCCTGAGCGCGGCGGCCTGATCCCGGTCGGGTCCCGTACGGTCCCTGGCCCTACGGGTTCCGCCGGATGCCCGGCGCGGGCGGATTCCCCCGGGGGTGGGGGGCATACGGACCGCCCTGGGGATAGGGAGGATACGGGCCCGGCGGGCTGCCGTGGGGATACGGGGCGTGCGCGGTTCCTGGAGGGAAGGGGAACCCCGGCGGCGGGTACCCGGACGGCCCCGTGGGGCGCAGGACCGGCAGGATCGCGGGGTGCGTGCGCAGTCTGATCCCGTAGCGGCGGCGGAGCCGGTTCATCTCCAGGACGGCGATGCAGGTGACGGTCACCGGTGCGCCGAGGATGAAGACGATGCCCATCGTGAGGCTGAGCCCGTGCAGGTCACCGGTGACCAGGTCGGGAATGGCCATCAGCCAGGTCGTCACGGAGGCCAGCAGCGGCGGCAGACAGCGGTGCACGGCCGCGGAACCGAAATGGTTCCCGGACAGCTGCACCGCGCCATAGGCCACAACGCCGAGCAGCCAGAGCGCCACGAAGCCCAGCGGAACCAGCGCGGCACCTCCGACGGCGGTCGCCAGCTGCATGAGGAGCACGGCGACCACGGCCGTGCCGATGAAGAGCAGCAGCAGCTTGAGCGAGCCGAGAAGCGGGCGCCGCAGCTGCCGGACGGTCCCGGTGCGCCGCCACACGAAGAGCATCACGCCCACGGTCAGCGGCGTGATGAACAGCAGGACGACACCCGCCGTCAGGATGTTGCCCAGGATCTCCGTGGTGTCGAACTTGTGCTGCACGAAGGTGTAGACGCCGAACGCGGCGACCGCTCCGGCGACGACCCGTACGCGCTTGAGCCGCTCCACCGACGGATCGACGGGCTCCGGGATCCACGCCGGGTGGAACAGTGCCTTCGCCATCCGCTTCGGTCGCAGGAACGTCCGGAACGTCAGTCTGTCGCTCGTCCATCTCTCACGTGAACCGGCCAAGATCCGCTCCCCCGAACGCCATCGTGATCGTCAGGGATGTTACGGGAAGCGGGCGGACTCCCGCCGCCCGCTTCCCCTCATTCAGGCTCAACGACCGCGCAGCGTCCGGTACTTGGCGACCAGGGCCTTGGTCGACTCGTCCAGTCCGGGGACGTCGGCGCCCTCGGTCAGGGCGGGTTCGACGCGCTTGGCGAGCACCTTGCCGAGTTCGACGCCCCACTGGTCGAAGGAGTCGATGTTCCACACGGCGCCCTGGACGAACACCTTGTGCTCGTAGAGGGCGATCAACTGGCCCAGGACGGAAGGGGTCAGCTCTTTCGCCAGGATCGTGGTGGTGGGGTGGTTGCCCTGGAACGTCTTGTGCGGCACCAGCTCCTCGGGCACCCCCTCGGCGCGGACCTCGTCCGGGGTCTTGCCGAACGCCAGTGCCTGCGTCTGCGCGAAGAAGTTCGCCATCAGCAGGTCGTGCTGGGCGACCAGGCCCGGCAGCAGGTCGGCCACGGGCTCGGCGAAGCCGATGAAGTCGGCGGGGATCAGCTTCGTGCCCTGGTGGATCAACTGGTAGTAGGCGTGCTGGCCGTTGGTGCCGGGCGTGCCCCACACC
>NZ_JBSFZS010000141.1:0-17692 GCF_053600395.1 Streptomyces sp. NPDC005070
CGAAGTGGGGTCTCGCTGGTGTCCGAGGGGGGACTTGAACCCCCACGCCCGATAAAGGGCACTAGCACCTCAAGCTAGCGCGTCTGCCATTCCGCCACCCGGACAAGGTGTTTGTCGCGCGGGGTTTCCCTCGCGGCGACAGGTGAAACATTACCAGGCTTTCGAGGGGCCCCGATCACCCCCCGTCGCGGCGTGAACGGCGTGTGACGGGCCGGGGCCGCCCTTGGGCAGGAGGGCGGGTGGGGGAGAGGATGAGGGTGACCACCAGCGGCGACAGCGGGAGGAACCAGCGTGAGCGAGAGCGGCACGACCAGGAACGTCACGGGCGAGGACGAGGTCGTGGACCTCTGTCGTGAGCTGATCCGGATCGACACCAGCAACTACGGGGACCACTCGGGCCCGGGCGAGCGCAAGGCCGCGGAGTACGTCGCCGAGAAGCTCGCCGAGGTCGGCCTCGAACCCCAGGTCTTCGAGTCGCACAAGGGCCGTGCCTCCACCGTGGCCCGCATCGAGGGCGAGGACCCCTCGCGGCCCGCGCTCCTCATCCACGGCCACACCGATGTCGTACCGGCCAACGCGGTGGACTGGACCCACCACCCCTTCTCGGGCGAGATCGCCGACGGGATGGTCTGGGGCCGTGGCGCGGTCGACATGAAGGACATGGACGCCATGACGCTCGCCGTCGTACGGGAGCGGATGCGCACCGGCCGCAAGCCTCCGCGTGACATCGTCCTCGCCTTCCTCGCCGACGAGGAGGCCGGCGGGACGTTCGGCGCCCGGCACCTGGTGGACAAGCACCCGGACCTCTTCGAGGGTGTCACCGAGGCGATCGGCGAGGTCGGCGGATTCTCCTTCACGGTCAACGAGAAGCTGCGGCTGTATCTCGTCGAGACCGCGCAGAAGGGCATGCACTGGATGAAGCTGACCGTGGACGGCACCGCCGGGCACGGTTCGATGATCCACAAGGACAACGCGATCACGGAGCTGTCCGAGGCCGTCGGGCGGCTCGGCCGGCACAAGTTCCCGGTGCGGGTGACGAAGACCCTGCGGCACTTCCTGGACGAACTCGGCGACGCCCTGGGCACCGAGCTCGACCCCGAGAACATGGACGAGACGCTCGCCAGGCTCGGCGGCATCGCCAAGCTCATCGGCGCCTCGCTGCAGAACACCGCCAACCCGACCCAACTGGGCGCCGGCTACAAGGTCAACGTGATTCCGGGGCAGGCCACCGCGCATGTCGACGGCCGCTATCTGCCGGGCTACGAGGAGGAGTTCCTCGCCGACCTCGACCGGATCCTCGGTCCCCGGGTCAAGCGCGAGGACGTGCACGCGGACAAGGCGCTGGAGACCGGCTTCGACGGTGCGCTCGTCGACGCCATGCAGACCGCGCTCTCGGCCGAGGACCCGATCGCCCGCGCCGTGCCGTACATGCTCTCGGCCGGCACCGACGCCAAGTCCTTCGCCGATCTCGGCATCCGCTGCTTCGGCTTCGCCCCGCTGAAGCTGCCCCCGGAGCTGGACTTCGCGGGGATGTTCCACGGAGTCGACGAGCGGGTTCCGGTGGACGCTCTCCAGTTCGGCGTGCGTGTACTGGACCGATTCATCGACGCGTCCTGACGGGACGCCGGCGGCCCGCCCCGCCCGGGCGTCGGCGGGCTGACCTGCCGAACTGCCCGGGAGGCGCGGGGTGTTGACGCCGGCATTCGCCCGTACGTGCGGAGATCGCCCGGGACGGGTGAATGCGACCATAAGCCCATAGCTCTACTACTCCCTCCTCGTTACAGGTGTTGCGATCCGCTGCTTTGGACCGCGTTTTGCCTACCAGGAGGAATAATGATCAAGAAGATCGTCGCTGCCGCTGTCGCCACGGGTGGTCTGGTTCTCGCGGGTGCGGGTCTGGCCGCCGCCGACTCCGGCGCTCAGGGTGCCGCGGTGGGTTCCCCGGGTGTCGCCTCCGGCAACGTTGTTCAGGTGCCCGTCCACGTTCCGGTGAACGTCTGCGGCAACACGGTCTCCGTGATCGGGCTGCTGAACCCCGCCTTCGGCAACACCTGCTTCAACCACTGACGTCGCGCCTCATCCCATGAGGGAGATCCCCCGGGTCTCCTCGTGAGGGTCACTTCGTGAAGGTCTGAGCTCGTCCGCCCCGGAGTGCGCGCCATGCGCTCCGGGGCCGACCGGCTTTCCCGCGTACGCCCGGTGGTGTGCGCGTGCTCTCGATGGTCCACGTCCCCAGGACTGTTGGTCCACGTCCCAGGACTGAAGGCAGGGATTTCAGCTATGCGACAGGTCACCCGCAAAGGCCTGATGACCGTGGCGGCGGCCGGTGGTGTCCTCGCGGTCACCAGCGTCTCCGCGCACGCCGACTCGGGCGCGATCGGTTCCGCGTCGAACTCTCCCGGCGTGCTGTCGGGCAACACCGTGCAGGCGCCCGTGAACGTGCCGGTCAACGTCTGCGGAAACACCGTGAACGTGGTCGGGCTGCTCAACCCGGCGATGGGCAACACCTGTGCCAACCACGGCGGCGGAGGCGGTTCGTCCGCGGGCCGGGGACATCAGGGCGGTCACGGCAAGCAGAGCGGTCAGGCCGGCCGGACCCACTCCGGCGGCTCACGGGCCGGCGGCAGCGCCGCCCACTCGCCGGGCGTGGGCTCGGGCAACCACGTACAGGTGCCGGTCGACGCCCCTGTGAACGTCTGCGGCAACAGCGTGAACGTCGTCGGGATCGGCAACGCGGCGGGGGGCGACAGGTGCGCGAACGGAGGGGGCGAGGGCGGCCACCACTCGGGTCACCCGAGCCACCCCGGACACCCCGGTCACCCGGGTCAGCCCGGACACCCGGGTCACCCTGGCCACCCCGGGCATCCAGGTCACCCCGGTCAGCCGAGCCACCCTGGCCACGACGGTGACTGTGAGCATCCTGGTCACCCCGGACACCCCGGACACCCCGGTCACCCTGGCGAGCCGGGACACCCGAGCCACCCCGGCCACCCCGGAACGCCCGGTCACCCGAGCCACCCCGGAACCCCTGGTCACCCGGCCAACCCCGGTACCTCCGGACACCCGGGCACGTCCACCTCGGGCGGCGGCAAGCACCGCGCCGGTGCCGTGCAGGCCGGTCGGCCCGGCTCGCGGGCCGACGTGCGGACGCCGGCCGCGGACGGGGGTGCCGAGCTGGCCCACACGGGCAGTGAGCTGCCGGTCGGAGCGGCCGTACCGGCGGCAGCCGCCGCGCTGCTGGCCGGCGCCGTGCTCTACCGCCGGGCGCGTGCCGCCGCGTGACGTGGCGACGTGATCCAAGCCGGAGAAGTTGCGATGATCACATCGGTGGGTGAGGCGCAGACGCGCCCTCACGCGCGCAGTACTGATCACCGCGCGGCACGGCTGCGAACGGGGCGCCACGGCCTTCCCCCGTGACGTGAGTGACGGTGCGGGCCTCGCGTCGGCGGGGCCCGTACCGGTTCAGCGGCCGTCTGTCACCACGTGGCGCGTACCTGGCGGATGATCCGGCGGCGCAACCGCACTCTGCGGCTGCCGTCGCGGAGCAGGCTCAGGCGGTCCAACTCCCAGTGTCCGTACTCGGCATGGTCCGTCAGCAGACGTGTCGTCTCGTTGCGGGAGACCCCGCGAGGTACGTACACGTCGACAAATTCGTATTCCGGCATCGCATCTATTGTGCGGGCAGAGCCCCTGTACGGATAGCGTCTGCACTATGTCTGATGCTGTGCAGCCCACCGCTGCCGAGGTACGCGCCGCCGCAGAGGCTGTCAAGACCGCACTCGACCGCCACCTGGCCGCGGTCGAGCGCAGGACGGGCGATGACGACCCGGACGTCTACGAGGCTTTCAACGAGCTCGCCGCGGCGGCCGAGGAGTACGACGAGCTCCTCTACGACCGCTACGACGAGGTCACGCCCTTCGAGATCCCCGGCGGTGACGACACGCTGCCTCCGTACACCGGACCCGAGGAGCCGAACGCGCTGAGCGTGGTGATCCGCCGGGACTACGCGGTGGTGGAGCCCCAGCGGCTGCTGGCGCAGGCCCAGCGGGTGGAGGCGGTGGAGGAGGACGGCGCCACCGCCGACGAGGGCTTCGACGCGGCCGCCGGCACCGTTCACGGTGCGCTGGGGGTCCTCTTCGGAGAGTTCGAGCCGGACGAGATCGCCAGCCGGCACAAGGAGTTCGGACTGGAGGAGGGCGACTCCACGCTCTGGGTGACCGCCGCGGACGAACCGGCCGAGCCCGGCGAATGGCTGGAGACGCCCTTCGAGTCGATCGACCCGCAGCGGGTCGTCTGCCGCTTCGACGTCAGCGCGGTCTTCGACGAGGAGTCGGACGACGACGACCTGGACGACGACCTCGGCTCCGGCGCGGACAACGACTCCGTGGACCGGCTGGACGCGGATCGCTGAGACGACCCGGCACGCAAGTGCCCCCGCGGGTGGCGGCCACCGGACCCCGGTGACCGCCACCCGTGCGTTCAGGCCCCACGACCGCCCGGGTCTTATGCCGCCCGGGTTTCACGGCCGCCCTAGCCCAAGGCCAGCCCGAGCCCAAGGCAGGCCCGCGTCCCACGGCAGGCCCGGGCCCCACGGCAGGCCCGGGCCCCACGGCAGGCCCGGGCCCCACGGCCGGCCCGGGCCCCCACGGTCCCCGCCCCTCCCGGGATCAGCCGCCCGACGTCGGCGTCTGCGCCTTCAGCAGGGCCTGCAGGCGGGTCGTGCGCGGCTTCTGCGGGACCTCGGCCACCGCGTGCGGCAGCGCCTGCTCCACTCCGTGCACGACGGACAGATGCCGCTCGGCCCGCCCGAAGGCCGTGTAGACCCAGGGCCGGGTCAGGGCCGCCGCGGCGTCGCCCGGCAGCACCACGACCGCGGCCGGCCAGCGCAGCCCCACCGCCTGGTGCGCGGTGAGCGCCCAGCCGTGCCGCAGGGTCTGTTCCACCCGCTCCTTCGCTACGACCACGGGAGTGCCCGAGCAGTCCAGGTGCAGCCCCTCGGCGTCGGCCTTCACCACACGGCCCGGCAGCGAACGGCCCGGCGTGGGGGAGTGGACGATCCGGTCGCCCGGGTCGAAGCCGCCGAAGCGGCCGGGACCGGGGTTCAGCCGCTCCTTGAGGGCGGTGTTCAGCGCACGGGTGCCGACCGGGCCGCCGTGCCCCGGGGTGATGACCTGGGTCTGCTCGGCCGGGATGCCGATCGCGCGCGGCACCGAGTCCGCGACGAGCTGAACCGTCCGGTGGACCGCCTCGCCCGCGTCGTGCACCGGGACGATCACCACCTCCTTGCCGGGCGCCTCGACCTGGTTGAGCTCGCCGATGCCGATCCCGGAGACCAGCTCGCCGATGGGCCCGGGGTCGGGGGTCCGCGAGGCCACCTGCGGGCAGGCGCGGGCGGCGAGCAGGTCCGCGAAGACCCGGCCGGGGCCCGCGGACCACAGCACACCCGGATCACCGCTCAGCACGAGACGCGCCCCGTCCGGCAGCGACTCCGCGAGCACGGCCGCCGTCTCGACGTCGAGCTGTGGCGCGTCCAGGACGACCAGGACGTCCAGGTCCAGGGCGCCGTCCGCGTCCCGGCCCGGGCCTTCGGCGCCGGAGAGAAGCCCGGCGACCGTGGCGGCTCCGGTCGCCTCGTCGCCCGTGGGGCGGTCCGCGGCGCCGTCCGCCGCCTCGTGCCGGGCCAGTCGGGCGGCGAAGCCGTCGCGCCCGCCGGAGGTGTGTGCGGCGGCCCAGCCGCGCAGTCCGAGCGCGCGGGCCGCGTGCAGCAGCGCCGCCGCCTCGGACCGCGAGGCCTCGCCACCGGTGTGCAGCACCAGGCCGTGGGCGGCGACCGCGCGGATCAGCTCCCCGGCCGAGCGAGGTGCCGAGGCCGCTTCCCGCTCCCAGTCCGCGGCCGAACCGTCCTCCTTCGGCACCGAGTTCATCAGCCGGGCGAGCCCGTCGGCGAGGCTCTCCTCGGCCAGCGCGTACCGTTCCAGGCCGATCAGGATCCGCACCGGGCGCTCCTGCTCCTCCTCCGCGTCCTCGTCCGGGGCCGCCGCGGCCGGGGGAGCGGTGTCCAGCGCGTCCTGGAAGACCAGGGCCTCGCCCTCCGCGAGAGCGCTCTGCACGGCCGCGTCCGGGTCGGGCACCGAGCGCTGGGAGAGCGCCGCGCTGAGGGCCGCGGCGTCCAGCGCGGTGTGCCCGGCGACGGCGGCCTGCTCCAGCAGCCACACGGTCAGCGCCGTGCCACGGCGTTCGTCGTCCGGACCGCACTCCGCGCCGAGCAGCGCCCGGGCGAATCCGTCGGCCTGCTCGGGCCGCACCCCGGGCACCCTCAGCAACTGCCAGGGGTCCTCGCGGAGCATGCCGTCCGCGCCCTCGCCCAGAACCGCGACGGCCTGAGCCGCGAGCGACTCGGGAGCGCCGGCCCCGGCCAGCACGGCACGGACGGCCGCGACGGCCTCCGGCGGCGCGCCCGGTGCCGGTGCGGCCGGCGCCGCGAGCGGCTGCGGTCGCCGCACGGGTTCCGGGGCGGCCCGGCGCGGAGCGGGATCCGGCTCGCGGAAGGCGGTGGCCACGGGCTTCTCGCCGCTCTCCACGGCCCGCACCGCCGCGAGCAGGTCCGCGGCCGTACCGCTGAGCTTGCCGCCGGCCTCGATCGGCGCCTGCTTCTCCGCCTTGCGCCGATCGATCCGCTCCCGCTCCACACGCTGGGCCGCCAGCTCGGCGGCCGCCTCGGACACCTGCGCGGCCCCTTCGGCGGACCCGGCCCCCTCGGCGCCCGTGGCTTCGCCGGTGCCCTCGCCCTCGTCCCCGGAGACATCCCCGTCCCCGTCCCCGGAGCGGGCGTCCGCCCGGTCCACGTCCTCGCCCGTCGGCTCAGAGTCGCCGGCGGCCGTGTCCGCGTCCGGCGTCCCCGGCTCCGCGTCCTGAGTGGTCTCGGGCTCCGTGCTCACAGCGTGCTCCAGTCGTGATCGGGATAGTGGTGCACCGGGGCCGACACGTCGTCGAGCGCCCGGCAGATCTCGTCAGGAAGACTAAGCGCCTCCACTGACAACGCGGCCGCGAGCTGCTGCGCGTTGCGCGCGCCGACGACGGGCGCGACGACCCCGGGCCGGTCGCGGACCCAGGCGAGCGCCACGTGGAGCGGGGTCACGGCGAGACCGTCCGCCGCGGTCGACACCGCCTCCACGACGCTGCTCGCCGTCTCGTCGAGATAGGGCGCCACGAAGGGCGCGAGGTGTTCCGAACCGCCTCGGGAGTCGGCCGGTGTCCCTGTCCGGTACTTGCCGGTGAGCACACCGCGCCCGAGCGGCGAGGAGGGCAGCAGGCCGACGCCCAGGTCGAGGGCGGCGGGCAGCACCTCCCGTTCGATGCCGCGCTGCAGCAGGGAGTACTCCATCTGCGTACTGGCCAGCCGGGTGCGTATACCGGGTGCCGAGAGCTGCCAGGTGGCGGCTTTGGCGAGCTGCCAGCCGCAGAAGTTGGACACGCCCGCGTAGCGCGCGCGACCGCTGCTGACGGCCAGGTCGAGAGCCTGGAGGGTCTCGTCGAGCGGCGTGTCGGGGTCGTAGGCGTGCACGTGCCACACGTCCACGTGGTCGGTGCCCAGGCGGGCGAGCGAGGCGTCCAGGGCCGACAGCAGATGACTGCGCGAGCCGTCGAAGCGGCGGTCCGACTCGCGCACGCTCCCCGCCTTCGTCGAGATGACCAGGTCCCGGCGCGGAACGAGCCCTTCCATGAGCTGCCCGAGGAGATACTCGGCCTCCCCGTCGCCGTACACGTCCGCCGTGTCGACGAGGTTCCCGCCCGCTTCCCAGAACGTCTTCAAGAGGTCCGCGGCGTCATGCTCGTCGGTGTCCCGCCCCCACGTGAGGGTGCCGAGTCCGATCCGGGAAACACGCAGGCCGGTACGGCCGAGATGCCTCTGCTCCATGGACGCCGAGATTACTGTCCGGCACCGGCGGTGTGGGGGCCTGTGGACAACGGAAATCCAGCGGAAGGCCGCTCCCCGCCAGGGGCGCCCGCACGCTAGGGTCTCGGGCACAAGGGACGTTACTGATCGGTAAGGGGATCGGCCATGCAGCTCGGCATCAATCTCGGCTACTGGGGCGCCGGAATGGACGCGGACAACCTCGCCGTCGCCCGGGAGGCCGACCGGCTCGGATACGCCGTCTGCTGGGCCGCCGAGGCGTACGGCTCGGACGCGGCCACCGTGCTGAGCTGGGTCGCCGCCCAGACCGAGCGTATCGACGTCGGTTCGGCCATCTTCCAGATCCCGGCCCGCCAGCCCGCGATGACCGCGATGACCGCCGCGACGCTGGACTCGCTGTCGGGCGGCCGCTTCCGACTCGGCCTCGGCGTCTCCGGCCCGCAGGTCTCCGAGGGCTGGTACGGCGTCAAGTTCGACAAGCCGCTCGCCCGCACCCGCGAGTACGTGGAGATCGTGCGCAGGGCCATGACACGCGAGCGGCTGTCGTACGAGGGTGAGCACTGGACCCTGCCGCTGCCCGGCGGTCCGGGCAAGCCGCTCAAGCTGACCGTGCACCCGGAGCGCGAGCACATCCCGCTGTACATCGCCGCGATCGGCCCGAAGAACCTGGAGCAGACCGGCGAGATCGCGGACGGCGCGCTGCTCATCTTCCCCTCGGCGGAGCACATCGAGGACACCGCGCTCACCCACCTGCGCGCGGGACGCGAGAAGGCCGGGAAGACGATGGAAGGGTTCGACGTCTGCCCGACCCTGCCGCTCGCCGTCGGCGCCGACAAGGACGTCCCCGCGCTCGCCGACATGTTCCGCCCGTACACCGCCCTGTACGTCGGCGGCATGGGAAGCCGCAAGCAGAACTTCTACAACCAGCTCGCGCAGCGCATGGGCTACGAGAAGGAAGCGGCCGAGATCCAGGACAAGTACCTGTCCGGCGACAAGGAGGGCGCCGCGGCCGCCGTCCCGCACACGCTGATCGACCAGACGACCCTGCTCGGCTCGGTCGACCGCATCGCCGACCGCATGCAGGCGTACGCCGCCGTCGGTGTCACCACGCTCACGCTGGCCCCCGCGGGCTTCACGCTGGAGGACCGGATCGCCTCGCTGCGGGCCGGCTCCGACGCCCTGGAGCGGGCCGGACTCGCGTAACCCCGGCGGAATCGCCGCCGGGAGGTTTCTGCGGCCGTGGTGGGGGCTCGGGGGTCTTCCCCGCCACGGCCGTCACGGGGAACAACGCGCCGACGGCCCCTTGGTTACGCGTCCGGGCCCGCCGCGCCGTCCATCATTCGGCGGATTTGTCGGACACATCGGTTGCCGGGTCCCAGACAACCCATTTGACTCGTTTTCTGCACAACTCTGCAGAGAGGGTGTCAATCATGCTGTCCGCCAAGAGCCTGTTCCAGGAAATCCTCGACAACGACGAGTCGTACCGCCTCTTCTGTTCCATCGCCGCGAGCGGGGAGTCGCAGGGCGGCTGGGAGAACGCCCGGATCGCCGCACTGGTTCCGGAGAGCGAGCGCGCCCTCGCCCCCAAGATCGCCCGGCACGGCGCCGACGAGGACAAGCACGGACGGATCTTCAACGCCCTCATGAAGAAGCGCGGCCTCGAACCCGTCGAGGTGCCGCCCGACACCGACTACACGATGCTCCTGGAACGGCACGGCATCGGCCTCGCGCACGACAAGCTCAAGGGCGATCAGCCCCTCACCGTGCGGGACATCGTCATCTATCTGGCCCACAGCCGGGTCACCGAGCAGCGCGCCTCCGAGCAGATGGACATGCTGCGCAAGCACTTCGCCGACCACCCCGACATCGGCCGCGCGGTGCGGATGATCTCGGCCGACGAGGACCACCACCTCGCCTACTGCCACGAGGAACTGCTGCGCTTCGCCTACGCCGGCCACGGCCGCGCCATCCAGCGGGCACTGCGCGAGTGCGCGCTCGCCGAGATCCGTGTCTACCGGGACGTCAGCCTCGCCGTGATGGCCCACATGGGCCGCCTCCTCGGCTGGTCCCGGGCCAAGGCGGCCGTCCTCGCCGCGGGCATCCACGCCGTGTACGCCTACGAGCGCGCCGCGGGCTGGCGCCGGATGGTCACCCTGGAGATGCCCGAACTGCGCGGCGCCCTGAACGGCCCCGCCACCACGGCACCGGAATTCGCCTGAACCGCGCGCGGACCTACAGCCAGCCCCGCCGCTTGAAGAGCCGGAACAGCGCGAACTCCAGGACGACCATGCCCCCGATCACCGCCGGATACGACCACAGCCAGTGCAGCTCGGGCATGTGATCGAAGTTCATGCCGTAGATCCCCGCGATCATCGTGGGGACCGCGGCCATGGCCGCCCACGCCGAGATCTTCCGCATGTCGTCGTTCTGCCGCACGCTCATCTGCGCAAGATGAGCCGACAGGATGTCGGACACGAGCCGGTCCAGGCTCTCCACGGACTCGTTGACCCGCAGCAGGTGGTCGTTGACGTCACGGAAGAAGGGCTGCGCCTCGCTGTCGAGGAACGGTACGTCCGCCGACCTCAGGCCCGAGCCCGCGAGCCGTGCCAGCGGCATCGCCAGCGGCACCGTCGCCCTGCGGAACTCCTGGACCTGCCGCTTGAACGCGTAGATCCGCGAGGCGGTGTGCCGCGAGCCGCCGAGATGGGGCGAGAAGACCTCCGCCTCCAGCTCCTCCAGGTCGGTGCCGAGCTCGGTCGCCACGTCCAGGTAGTGGTCCACCGTGGCGTCCGCGATCGAGTGGAGCACCGCCGTCGGCCCGTGCCGCAGCGTCTCCGGATCCGACTCCAGCCGCTGCCGGACCGCCTTGAGCGGCGACTCCTCGCCGTGCCGCACGGTCACCACGAACGAGTCGCCCACGAAGACCATGACCTCGCCCGAGGTGACCGTGTCGCTCCGCGGCTCGTACGACACCGGCTTGAGGACCACGAACAGCGAATCCTCGTACACCTCCAGCTTGGGGCGCTGATGGGCCTTGAGGGCGTCCTCGACCGCCAGCGGGTGGAGCCCGAACTCCTCCGTGACCAGGTCGAACTCCTTCTCCGTCGGCTCGTGCAGGCCGATCCACACGAACGCGTGGCCCCCGGCACGGCACTGCGCCAGGGCTTCGGAGAGGTCGTCGGCGCCCCCGGTACGGCGGCCGTCACGATAGATGGCGCAGTCGACGATCACGGTGCGCATTCTCCCTTCGCCGTGGCCCCGCCGCACGCCGGGGGCCGCTTTCCACAGGGCCCGCCGCCTTCCCGGGCCGTCCGTTTACGCTGGGCCGCATGCCCACCCTGATCCTCGTCCGGCACGGACGCTCCACCGCCAACACCGCGGGACTGCTCGCCGGCTGGACGCCCGGCGTCGCGCTCGACGAGCGCGGTACGCAGCAGGCTTCGGCCCTGCCCGGCCGGCTGGCCGGGCTGCCGATCGCCGAGGTCGTCACCAGCCCCCTCCAGCGCTGCCAAGAGACCGTACAGCCCCTGCTCGAGGCCCGCCCCGAGGTCCCCGTGCACACCGAGGAACGCATCGGTGAGGCCCACTACGGCGACTGGTCGGGCCGCAAACTCGCCGAGCTCAAGGACGAGCCGCTGATGGACGTCGTCCAGGCGCATCCGTCCGCGGCCGCGTTCCCGGGCGGCGAGTCGATGCGGGCCATGCAGACCCGCGCCGCCGAAGCGGTACGCGAGTGGAACGCGCGCGTGGAGCGCGACCACGGCGCCGACGCGGTCTATCTCATGTGTTCGCACGGCGACATCATCAAGTCGCTCGTCGCCGACGCACTCGGACTTCATCTCGACCTCTTTCAGCGGATCTCTGTGGAACCGTGTTCCATCACCGCGATCCGTTACACCCGGCTGAGGCCCTTTCTCGTGCGTCTCGGGGACACCGGTGATCTCGCCTCCCTGGCCCCGCGCGAGGAAACCCCCGAGGGTGACGCACCGGTCGGGGGCGGTGCGGGCGCACCGTGATCGTCGGCCGCAGTAGGGTGAAGCGGTCGAACCAGCACAGTAGTTGTCAACCCGTTCTCAGCCGACGCGGGCCGATGCTCAGCCGGCCCCCCTGCCGATTCAATGGAGACAGGACGTGTCCCGTCAGGTGTTCCTCTACGACCCCCCGGACCGCTTCGTGGCCGGTACGGTCGGGTTGCCCGGACGCCGTACCTTCTTCCTGCAGGCATCCTCCGGCCCCCGGGTGACGAGTGTGGCCCTGGAGAAGACCCAGGTCGCCGCGCTCGCCGAGCGCATGGACGAACTCCTCGACGAGGTCGTCCGGCGCACCGGAGGCAGCGCCCCGGTCCCCGCCATGGCCTCCACCGAGGTCTCCGACACCGCCCCCCTCGACAGCCCCGTGGAGGAGGAGTTCCGGGTCGGCACCATGGCGCTGGCCTGGGACGGCGAGGAACAGCGCATGATCGTCGAGGCGCAGGCACTCGTGGAGGTCGAGGCGGAGTCCGACGAGGACCTCGCCGAGGCGGAGGAGCGGCTGCTCCAGGACGAGGAGAACGGCCCGCCCATGCTCCGGGTCCGGCTCACCGGATCCCAGGCCCGGGCCTTCGCCAAACGGGCCCTCGACGTCGTCAACGCCGGCCGGCCCCCCTGCCCGCTGTGCAGCCTCCCGCTCGACCCGGAAGGACACGTATGTCCGCGCCAGAACGGATACCGCCGCGGAGCGTGACGACCGCCGAGCTGCTCGCCCAGGGCGAGCTGAAGGTACGCGGACGGATCCGCGAGGCCTCGAACGCGGTGCTCTACTGCTCCGTGTCCTACGAGGGCCGTGAGGCATTCTGCGTCTACAAGCCCGTCGCCGGGGAACGGCCGCTGTGGGACTTCCCCGACGGCACGCTCGCCCAGCGCGAGGTCGCCGCCTACGAGGTCTCCGAGGCGACCGGCTGGGGGCTCGTGCCCACCACCGTGCTGCGCGACGGGCCGTACGGCGAGGGCATGTGCCAGATGTGGATCGAGCCCTCCGCCACCGAGGACGGTGACGGGCTGCTCGCGCTCGTGCCGGGCGAGGAACCCGCCGAGGGCTGGAAGGCCATCGGCTTCGCCGAGGTCGGCGAGGGCGAGACGGCCCTGCTCGTGCACGCCGACGACGCACGGCTGCGACGCCTCGCCGTCCTCGACGCCGTGATCAACAACGCCGACCGCAAGGGCGGCCATCTGCTGCCCGCGCAGGAGGGCCGCCTCTATGCCATCGACCACGGGGTCACCTTCAACGCCGAGAACAAGCTGCGCACCCTGCTGTGGGGCTGGGCGGGCGAGCCGCTCACGGACGAGGCCCTTCAGGTCCTGGCCTCCCTGCGCGACGCCCTGGCCCCCGGCGCACCCCTGGCCACCCGCCTGGCCGAACTCGTCACACCCGCCGAGATCGAGGCCACACGGGCGAGGGTCGAGGGCCTGCTCGCCTCAGGAAAGCACCCGGAGCCGAGCGGGGACTGGCCCGCGATCCCCTGGCCCCCGGTGTAGCGCGCCGCCGCATCCGCACCGCGCGACACGGTCTTGCCAACGTCAGTTCATGCCCGGTTCGTATCCGGAAGTCCCGTCCGGTTAGGCTCATGACATGTATGCCTGGCCCGCTTCTGAGGTCCCCGCTCTTCCTGGTGAGGGCCGCGACCTCCGGATCCACGACACCGCGACCGGTGGGCTCGTCACCCTCGACCCCGGTCCCGTCGCCCGTATCTACGTGTGCGGCATCACGCCGTACGACGCCACCCACATGGGACACGCGGCGACCTACAACGCGTTCGACCTCGTGCAGCGCGTGTGGCTCGACACCAAGCGGCAGGTTCACTACGTCCAGAACGTGACGGACGTCGACGACCCGCTGCTGGAGCGCGCCATACGCGACGGCGTCGACTGGGTGGGACTCGCCGAGAAGGAGACCGCCCTCTTCCGCGAGGACATGACCGCCCTGCGGATGCTGCCGCCGCGCCACTACATAGGCGCCGTCGAGGCGATACCCGGCATCGTGCCGCTCGTCGAGCGACTGCGGGACGCCGGAGCCGCCTACGAACTCGAAGGCGACGTCTACTTCTCCGTCGAGTCCGACCCCGACTTCGGCAAGGTGTCCAACCTGGACGCCGCCACGATGCGCCTGCTCTCCGCCGAACGCGGCGGCGACCCGGACCGGCCCGGCAAGAAGAACCCCCTCGACCCGATGCTGTGGATGGCCGCCCGCGACGGCGAGCCGAGCTGGGACGGCGGCTCACTGGGCCGGGGCCGCCCCGGCTGGCACATCGAGTGCGTCGCCATCGCCCTCGACCACCTCGGTATGAGCTTCGACGTCCAGGGCGGCGGCTCCGACCTGGCCTTCCCGCATCACGAAATGGGCGCCTCGCACGCCCAGGTGCTGACCGGCGAGTTCCCCATGGCCAAGGCGTACGTCCACGCCGGCATGGTCGCGCTGGACGGCGAGAAGATGTCGAAGTCCAAGGGCAACCTCGTCTTCGTGTCCCGGCTGCGGCGTGACGGGGTCGACCCCGCCGCCATCCGGCTGGCGCTGCTCGCGCACCACTACCGGTCCGACTGGGAGTGGACGGACGCCGTCCTCGAAGAGGCCGTCGCGCGCCTGGACGACTGGCGGGCCGCGGTGTCCCGTCCCGACGGGCCGTCCGCCGACGCGCTCGTCGACGAGATCCGCGCCGCGCTCTCCGAGGACCTCGACGCACCGGCCGCGCTCGCCGCGGTCGACCGCTGGGCCGCGCTGCAGCACGAGAGCGGCGGCACGGACGAGGGCGCCCCCGGCGTCGTCTCGCGGGCCGTCGACGCCCTCCTCGGCGTCGCCCTGTAGAACCTCGTCCCGCCGCGGTCCCACGAGCGCGGCCGGACACCCGAGTGCCGGGCGGAGATCCTCCGCCCGGCACTCTTCGTGTTCTGGAACCCCCGCGCCTACCGGGTCACGATGACGGACTGGAGGGCACCGGTGCCGGTGTCGTAGATCCCGTAGACCTGCTGACCGTAGGCGAAGGCCCTCTGGACCACGTCGTGGGTGACCGGGTCGGGGTGCACGAGCCGGCGCCAGCCGTTGTCGATGAACAGGTACAGCGCCCGCGGCTGGCCCGGGAGCGGGGTCACGACGTCCTGGAAGTGCTGGGCCGTTCCGATGGCCAGCGCCCGGGTCTCGACGGCGCTCGGCAGGATCAGCGGCTCACCCTGCTGGATCTGCTGAATCTGTTGTTGCTGCTGCTGCCCGCCGAGCTGCTGGAGCAGTTGCTGGAACGGCTGCTGCTGGCCGAGTTGCTGGAGCTGCTGCTGCAGGTACTGCGGAACCTGCTGCCCGATCTCGTGCCGGTTGAAGGGCTGCTGGATCTGCTGCCCGGTCTGCATCTGACCGGCCGGCATCTGCTGACCGATGGGCATCTGCTGCCCGAACGACGTCTGCTGACCGATGGGCATCTGCTGTCCGACGGGCATCTGCTGTCCGAACGGCTGCTGTTGGGCGATGCCCTGCTGCTGGTAGGGCGACGTGCTCGGGTACTGCTGCTGACCCTGCTGGCTCATCTGCGGGATCGCGCTCATGCGGGGTGCCACCTTCCATCCATGGTTGGTTGCGTTCCGTCTCGGTCCGGTGGGACCACGTCCTCAGCCCGTGACGACCAGGCCGACGATCTCGTCGTCCGAGAACCAGACCCGTACATCGGGCCGTCCCGCCGCGAAGGCGGAGTGCACCGCCTGACGGATCTCGGGGGACGGGTGGTCGAGGTTGCGCCAGGCGCCGGACACGTACAGCCGGAGCCTCGGCGGGAGTTCGTGCGGATACGGCAGCAGTTCGTCCCAGTACCGCTCGGCGCGGCCCGAGCCGACCGCCTCCGGCAGCAGCCGGGTGACCGCCGCCTTGATGTCCGGGCGGCTGCCGATCCGCTGGGAGGCGGGCCGGCCCGGCGCGTCCTGCTGCGGGGACCCCGTGCTCCGCAGCAGGACACGCGCACGTTCCGAGGACATCGGCGGCCGGCCCGCGGCCTTGAGCATGCCCTGCAGCGCGGCCAGGGCGCCGACCACCACCGGGGAGGCGGAAGAGGTCCCGGAGAACGTGTCCGTGTACCAGGTGATCTCCTCGGCCCCGCCCTGCAGATCGCCGGGCCGGTCCCAGAAGCCACCGGTGGTCGTGACCTCGCGTCCCCAGCCCTGAGCGTCCACGCGGGCGCCGTAGTTGGAGAAGGCGAGCCGTGAACGGTCCGGCCCGTGGTCGCGGCCGTGGGTGCCGGGCGGCGGCGCGCCCGCGCCGACCAGGATCGCCCCGGAGGACGGGTTGGAGGGGTTGAAGGGATTGCGCCACCACTCGGGGAACTCCGCCGGCCGGCGTTCGTAGAGCGCGTCGTCCAGCGACTCGCCGCCGTTGCCGGCGGCCGCCACCACGAGGATGCCCCGGGAGGTCGCGTCCTGGATGGCAGCGAAGTCGTCGGGCCACCACTCGAGTGCGATGTAGCCCTCCTGGCTGTCGCGCTCCTCGAAGTCGAACCGGGGCCCCGGAGCGTGCAGTTCGACCAGGATGATGTCACCGGGGCCCAGCCGTTCCGCCGCCGCGTGGATCGCCGCGGCCGTCCCGATGTCCCGGAACGACGCGGCCGCCGTCACGGCCTCCGGCACGATGCCGGTGATCCCGTGCTCGTTGCGGTCGCCGCCGATCACGCCGATGACCGCGGTGCCGTGGTTGCGCCAGGCGAGGTCCGTGTGCGGCGTGCCGACCACGACCCCGGCGAGCTTCGACGCCAGGTCCTCGTGCCCGAGCTGCCAGGCGCCCTCGACGTCGATCACCGTGACGCCCCGGCCCGCACCGCCGGGCCGCTGCCACGCCCAGTACGCGTCGACGCCCTCGGGCGCCGGGCGCAGGTAGCCCTGCCTGCTGGTGAAGTCGGGGGTGACCGGCGCTCCTTCCTTCAGCCGCCGGCCGTCGTCGGCGCTCCGGCCGGTCCACGCCGCCGGTTCCGTCGCCGCGGGAACGGCACCGGGCTTCACGTACGCCGCGTCGATCCCCGGCAGCGCGGCGATCCGGGCCCGCAGTTCCTGGGCACGGCTGCGCGCGCCGCGCAGCCGGTAGAAGAGCGCGAGGTCGGGCCCGCTCCCGGTGCCCGCCTCCGTGGACTGCCGGAGCCGGTCCTCGCTGCCGAACAGCGGCTCCAGGACGAGCTGTTCGTCGCTGAGGAACATGTCGAGGGCGGAGACGTCCGCGCCCGCCGCCGACCGGACGCCCTCGGCCCGTGCGCGCAGCCTGGCCTCCGGACGGGCGACGACGATCAGCTCCTGCTCGGCTCCTCGGTAGGTGAATCCGGCTCCGTCGGGCCCCGGCCCGGTCGTTCCCGGGCCTCGCTCCGGCTGTACCTGGTCGGTCATCGCGTACCGCTCCCTTCGATCCCTGGGGTGCCGGTCCCTGCGTGTGCCGTACGCCGCACAACCTGGCACGCCCTCGGCATCCCGTCCACCCCGAATTCGCCAACTTGGTTTGAGAACAAGTTGAATTGGGCAACGTGTGCAATCCGTCCTGAAACAGATGTCACGCCGAATTCACGCCAAAGGCCAAGGAGACGGATGTCATGCCGTGGGACGGCAGTGGTGGTCGGGTGGGAGGCCGGGCGGACGGGCGGGAGGGCAGGCAGGCGGGCGGGAGGGCAGGCGGGAGGGCAGGCAGGAGGGCAGGCAGGCGGAAGGGGCGGTACGCGTGACGCCTGGGACTTCTACAAGAACACCTTCGGGCGCAGCGGCATCAAGAACAACGGCGTCGCCGCCTACTCGC
>NZ_JBSFZS010000142.1:0-17036 GCF_053600395.1 Streptomyces sp. NPDC005070
CCACCGTGGACTCCTGCGGCACCACCGACACCACGATCCGCTCAGGCTGGCCCGCCGCCGCGTTCGTCGCTCCGCGCGGCCCCCACGCATACCCCTTGCGCCGGGTGAAGAGGTACGGGCCGCCCGAGGTGTAGCCGCTCAGCACGTACGGCCCGGTGCCCTGCGTGCTCCTGTCCAGCGCGCCGGGATCCGCCAGCCCGGCGGGGCAGACGACGGGCAGCAGACCGATCGTCCGCACGATGAAGCTGTACGGCGACGCCATCCGCACCGACACCGTCCGGGCCGCGTCGTCGGCCGACACCGTGAACGGCACACCGGGCAGTGCCGCCCGGGCGCCGACGAGCCGGTTGCGGGGGTCGCTCGCATAGCTCAGTGACCGGGCCACCCCGGAAGCCGTGAGGACCGTCCCGTCGGAGCAGGTCACACCCCTGCGCAGGGTGAAACTCGCCGAAGTGGCTCCGGCCCGCCACTTCTCGGCCAGGCCCGACACCACCTCCCCGTCCGGCGCCATGATGACCAACGAGTCGTAGGCGTAAGGAGCCAGGGCGGAGCCGAACTGCGAGTACGGGTGGAAACTCGGAGTCTCGGATGCGGTGGCGATCGTGACGGTTCCCCCCACGACGACAGGGGTGCGGGTCGATGACACGTCGCCGCCACCGCAACCGGCCAGCACTGCTGACGCGACGGCGGCGGACGCCACCGCGGCCGACCGGGCCCTGGGAAACGACACGGTTCGGCGGTGCATGGTGTTCATCGTGCCACCGGGATCGACGGCGTCGGACCGCCTCTCCCTGGCCGGACACGAACGGGGCGGACGAATTCCCCCGTCCGAGTGAGGCCCCCGACTCGTGGTTGATCTCCGTTCCTGATGTGGCGTCACCCAGCGCGCACACTGGCACCATGGCGAACCACTCATCGGACCTCCCGGACGGCTCGGCGGCGCGGGAGGTCGACCGACTCGCGGCCGCGTACTGGGACTTCCTGCTCGCACGTGAGCCGTCACTGCGGACACGCCGCGGACTGCCGGTCGAATCGCTGCCGGGGGTGTCCGCCGCGGAGGCCGACGAGCGCGCCGGGTTCGCGGCAGAGGTGCTCAACCGGCTGGACACGCTGCGGCCCGCGGTGCTGTCCGGTACCGCCGCCGACACCGCGGAATTCCTTCGGGCGCTGGCCGAACAGGAAGCGGCGGCGGGACGATTCCACTGGCTCACGCCCACCGCCACGCCCTACCAGCTCTTCCGCCTCCAGCAGTACGGTGACACGGTCTTCCGCCCGTTCCGCTTCGAGCAGCGGGCCGACACGGACCGGTACGTGTCCCTCGTACGGAACCTGGCCCGCTGCGTCGCGACGATCGGCGACAAGGCCGCCGGGCAGGCGGCACGGGGCTTCCGCATCCCGGCCCCGGCGCTGGCCGGGGTCCACACCACCCTCACCCGGCTGCGGGCATCGGCGACGCGGTACGTCCGAGCGGATGCCGAGCGGCTCACCCGACTCGACGCGGCGAGCCGAGGCCACCTGCGCGACGCGGTGGCGGGGCTCGTGGCCGCCGAACTGGAGCCGGCGTTCGACCGCCTCCTCGCCCTCGTGGGCGACCCGGACTACCTCGGGCGGGCACCGCAGGCCGCCGGATGGGCCCACTACCCGGAAGGCGAAGCGGCGTACCGGGCGTTCGTCAGGACGTACACATCCGGCGACACACCACCCGAGCGCCTCCACGAACTCGGCCGGGAGCACTGCCGCGAACTCGGCGAGCGCATGCGGGAGATGCGAGCCACGCTCGGCTTCGCGGGGACGGAAGCGGAGTTCCACGAACGGCTCGCGACCGAGCCCCGCCTGTACGCCGCCACTCCGGAGGAGGTCGAGGCCCGCTACCTCGGACACCTCGACCGCCTCACGCCGCTGCTGCCACGCTGGTTCACGGTCCTGCCCGACGCCCCGTACGGCGTGGCCCGCCTCGACCCGGCGCTGGAGGCGTCGATGACGTTCGGCTACTACGACCCTCCGACCGCCACGCAACCGGTGGGCCGCTACCGCTACAACGCCTCGGACCTGGCATACCGGTCACTGCTCGGCGCGGCCGCGCTGATCTACCACGAGCTCGCGCCCGGACACCACTTCCACCTCGCCCGTCAGGCCGAGAGCACCACGCTGCCCGACCTGCGACGCGAACTGGTGCCCTTCAGCGGGTTCCAGGAGGGCTGGGCGGAGTACGCGGCAGGGCTAGCCTGGGAGATGGGGCTGTACGACGACCCGTGGGACGCGTACGGACGCCTGGCCCATGAACGGTTCACCGCGCAGCGCCTCGTCGTCGACACCGGCCTCAACCTCGGGACCATGACGCTGGAGCAGGCGCGCGCCTTCATGCGCGCCCACGCGGCGGCCGAGTCCGAGACGCAGATCACGAGCGAGTTGCTGCGCTACTCGACCGACATGCCGGGACAGGCGCTGACGTACCGGGCGGGCCATGCGGAGTTCACGGCATTGCGGGCGGCATACGAGCGTGACGCCGGCGCCGCGTTCGACGTGCGCGCCTTTCACGAGGCCGTGCTGGCCGGCGGCACGCTGCCGTTTCCCGCCCTGCGCCGACGGGTGGCGAGAGAACGGCACGGGACGTCCGACCGTCGGCAGGGATACCAGGTGTCACCCGAAGAAGGCGGGTGACGTCGGATTCCGGCTGCCGAGTGACCTGAACAGGCTGCCCGGGAGGGCCGTTCTGCTCGAACGAGTGAAGACCACGACGGAACCGGTAACCATCCGCTTAGCTCTGGATACTCTCTGCGACGAAGGTGCGGGTTCGATGATGCGGAATCCACCCATGTCATCGCAGTTTTCCTGTTCACCTCTCGTCGCTTTTTTCCATCATCGTCATCCTCGGCACAAGAGAAGGATGTCCTGCCATGCCGCCTGTAGTACCCCCTTTCCTGATCGGCCTGATCGCCGCCTCCCTGGTCAAAAGGCTGGGAAAACCCCTGATGCGAGGAATCGTCAAAACGTCGGTGGGCCTGGGAATTGAAGTCAAGCGGGCCGTCCATGAAGCCAGCGAGGGAATCCAGGATCTCGCGGCCGAGGCGACCGGCGAAGTACTCGCCGCCCAGATGACGCACGGAGCTGACACCGGCGTCCCGGAGAGCGGTACCGCGGACCGGGCCGGAGCAGGCACCGGATCGGCACCCACGGCCACGCCGGCCCACGCGGCGCAGACCGACAACGAGAGCAAGGCTGCCGGCAAGGTCCGCGGCACCGGTTCGGCCACTGCCAGGGTGCACTGAGTCGTTGTCCCGGCGCGCCAGATGCCACTGCTCCAACGCGAAGGGAGGCACGTGCCAGTCCCATGACCGGACCCACTGAGTGCACACAGGCCTCCGAGCATCTGCGCGACTCGGCCTGCGCACCGCCGACGAGCTCTACCGCCTCTTCGACGGGCACACCTGGAACCGGCCGGTCCGGCTCGGCCGTCGCCTGTGCACCGGCACCATCGACGAGGAGCAGGCGACGGAGGCGTGGAGACAGGGCTGGAGAAGAAGGACCCTGAATGAAGGCAGGCCAGATGTCCACGACCGGAACACCCCTGTATTCCGCCGAACTCATCCAGGAAGGCAGCGCCTACAAACTCGTCGTGACCGATCGCCTGCGCCACACCGTGCAAACCGCGTACGTGTCCAGGAGAGCGGTGGAGCAGCTTCCCGCCTTCCTCTCCAAGCTCAACTCCTCGCAGCTGGGCGGTCTCCGACAGCGATGACGGCGCACGACGCGAAGAAGTGGTTCCGGGTCCACCGACGCTCGGCGGACCCCAGGCTCCGGTTGGTGTGTCTTCCGCACGCCGGCGGCACGGCGCAGCTGTTCCACGGCTGGCCCGCGCTGCTGCCGGAGGACATCGAGGTGCTCGCCGTGCGGTACCCCGGCCGCCAGGACCGGCTCGCGGAGGCCTGCATCGAGGACATGGCCACCCTGGCCGACACGATCCAGGACGCGCTGCGGCCCTGGCTCGACCGGCCGCTGGCGCTCTTCGGACACAGCATGGGCGCCTGCGTCGCCTACGAGCTGGCCCTGCGGCTGGAGGCCCGCGGCATCGTCCCCGAACACCTGCTGGTCTCCGCACACGCAGCCCCCCTGTGGGCCTCACCCACCGCACTGCACAGTGCCGACGACGAAACCCTGATCACCCACGTCCGGCACCTCGGAGACCTGCACTCGGAGGCCTACGACATCCCGGAGCTGCGTGATCTGCTGCTGCCCGCCCTCCGCGCGGACTACCGGCTCATCGAGGGCTACCGTCCCCCGCGTCCCGCGCCGGTCAAGGCACCGGTCACCGCGTACGTCGGCCAGGACGATCCGAGCTGCGCACTCGACCGGGTCCTCGCCTGGTCCGAGCTCGCCGCCCCGGGCTCCTTCGAGCTGCGCTCGTTCCCCGGGGACCACTTCTACCTCGTGGCCCGGGAGGCCGAAGTGGTCGCGGACGTGACAGCACGCCTTGCGCGCGCGTGCGGCACGGACCGGGCCTGATGGCGGTATGCCGTATCGGGACCTGAACGTCGACGTCCACGGCACACACCCTGGCGGCTGCCGATACGGCGATGACGGAACGGGCCCGACCCCGCGCATGGCGCCCGCAGGGTTTCCAGGTGACGATGCTTGTGCCGGGCGCCGAGACGCGCGGTCTCCCTGACAGCGGCCGTGAAGGCCGGGACGGAGAGGGAACCATGCGACCGGGCACACGTGTCGCCGACGCGATACTCCGGCTGATCGGCCGGGACTGGGCCGGGCCGGCCATCGCCCTGCTGCCGGCGGCCGTGGGTGCGTGGTGCGTCACCCTGGGAACCGGCTGGCGCATTCTCGGCGGCGTGCTCTGCGCCGTGGCCCTCGCGCTCGGTCTCGGGTCCCTCCGCCATCTGGTGCATGTGGCCCGGCTCCGGGTGAGGTATCCGCCACCCGGACTCATGGTCGACGTGGGCGGCCACCGCATGCACGTCCTCGCCGAGGGAGACGCCGGGCCGAAGCCCACCGTGGTCTGGATGCCGGGCGGCCACACCGGCGGGTACGCCATGCACCGGCTGCACGCGCTGGCGCGGGAGCGGACGCGTTCGGTCCTGGTGGACCGTCCGGGCTCCGGCTGGAGCGACCCCGGCCCGTTCCCGCGCACGACGGCGGCCGAAGCCGTCGAGCTGCTCACGGCGCTGGAGCGGGCCGGCGAAAAGGGACCCCACGTCTTTGTGGGGCACTCCTTCGGGGGACTGCTCATGGCCAATGCCGCCAGGCGCCGCCCCGACCTGGTGGCCGGTCTGGTGCTGCTCGATCCCACGCCGCCCGATGTCGTGGCCTTCGGCCCGTCGCTTCCGGCCCTGCGGCATGCCGGGAGGGACCAGACCGCCCTCGCGCTGCGCCACCTCTTCGGCCTCCACACTGTCGTGCGCAGGAACGAGGCACACGTTCCCGAGGACCCGGCGCGGGTTCTCGCCATGATCGAGACCAAGACCAAGGCGAGCTGCGCCGCGGCGTCGATCCTGCGAGAGCTGTCGCCGGGCGGCATCACCCGGGACGGCTGGCAGACGGTCGTACATGATGGCGAGCTCGGCTCGCTCCCCCTCCTCCTCGTGGCGCCACGAGACCTGACGGGTGGTGACACGATCTTCGACGCGGTCGACGATCCGAAGGAGAGCGCCCGGGTACGGCACTTCTTCCTCACCGCGAGAGAACGCTTTCTCGCGGCCTCCAGCACGGCCCGGAGGGTCTACACCCCGGAGGGAACCGGACACGATTTTCCGGACCGTGTACCCGAGTTCGTCGTGCAGGTGGTGGGCTCGCTGCTGGACGAACGCGGTCCGGGCGCACCGGACCCGTTCTGATCCCGCTCCGCGGTCACGGTCCGCTCCGGCGCGCCTCCGCCTGAACGGATGAAAGGCGTCGGTGTCCCCGGGCGTATCGGCCGGGGGCCGACTACGGTGTTTTCCGGTGGGGGTGAAATTCCTGCCCAGCGCCGCTGGCCAGGCGGTATCGGCAGGTGCGGCGGCAGCCGTGCTGTGTCCACAAGAGAGGGTTCACCCATGCCCCCTGTAGTTCCTCCCTTCCTCATCGGCCTCATCGCAGCCCCTCTGCTCAAGACGGTGGTGAAACCGCTGGTGCGGGGCATCATCAAGACGTCGGTCGGCCTGACCCTCGAAGTCAGGCGCGCGGCCATCGAGGCGGGCGAGGAGATTCAGGACCTCACCGCCCAAGTGGCTGCCGAGAAGATGGCGAGTTCGGCTCGCATGCGCCGCGCGAAGGCGAACGGCGAGGTAACGGCGCAGGGCGCCACGGCCGGCTGAGAAGCAGCGGTCCGTGAGAAGCCGGCTACGGGTGGGAGCAGCCTGCTCCGTACCGCCGTTTCTTACGGCTGCACAGACTGCGCGTCGGGAGCGATCTCGATCTCACCCGGGCACCGACGGTCCTGGCGACCCCGTCGCACAACGGTGTGGGTGTCTGCCCTCGCGGGTCCGAGGGCCGTGGCCGGACTTCTCACGCTGCTCACCGAGAGCATCGCTGCACCGAATCCGGGTCTGTCAAAACGAGCGGCTCTTCCAAGATTTTCGTAGGCGTTGATCAGTTCTGTGATTTCGGACCGTTCAAGGAGCTATGTGGGCCAGGCTGACGCTGTGTTGTTTTGAGCTGAGGGATCTCCTTCCGCATCTGGCTTCGGTACTGATCGAGAAGGTGGAGCTGGGCGAGAGCCTGGTGAGGATCACGGTGCGGACCGCCGCTGGAATGGCGGTGCGGTGTCCGGGCTGTGGGCACAGTTCGGGATGGGAGCACAGTCGGTATGTCCGGGAGGTCGCCGACGAGGCGATCGGCGGTAGACCGGTGCGGATTTCCGTGTCGGTGCGTCGCCTGTACTGCGAGAACTCGGTTTGCTCGAGGAAGACATTCGTTCTAGGGCTGGGCGGTCATGCCGCGTCCCATGGTCCGGTGTCCAGGATCCGCGCCGCCTTGGTAATACTGCCTGGCATCAGATGCCGGTACGTGCGGTAGGTCTCCTCGATCCACTTATGCACCCATCCACTCGGCCACGTCGGTAATGGGGATGCCGCTGCCCAGGGCGTTGGGGGCGAAGTAGTGGCGAAAGCCGTACATCCCCATCCCGTCCACCAACGGTGGCCTTTCGAAGAGCCCGTGGACGGCGGCGTTCCATCGGTTCTGTGTAGTACCCGCTCGGCCCTCGCAGCAGGAAACCCTCCGGCCTTGCGGTGCTTCAGCTTCGCCGGCGGGTGCGTGTTGGAGTGGATCTGCTCGTGCACCCGATAGACGTCGTCGGCCACCAGACTGTTGATGTTCACGGCTCGCGCCTCACCGTTGCGCAGCCCGCAACCCGCCATCATCACGATCTCCAGGGCGAGGTCCTCACTCGCGACGGTCAGCGCCTGCTTCACATGGGCGAGGGTCGGAATGACCACCTCCTCGCGGACGTACTCCGGTTCCTGCACGCCCTTCACCGGGTCCTCTGCGATCGCTCCCTTCTCATAGGCATCCGGAGAATCGTCTTCAGGGTGCGAAGATGTTGACCTGGTTTCCCCGGCCCACCCCGTCGGCCTCCAATTCGTCCAGGAAGCGCTCCACCACGATCGGCGTGACGGTGTTCAGCTTGCGTGAGCCGACGCGCGGAATGATGTGGACGTTGATGGAGCTGTCGACGTGCTCCCCCGTGGAGTAATCCGTCAACTTCCGCTGCCGGGGCCGCCACTGCTTCGCGTATTCCACCACCGTTTTCTGTCCCAGCTCGCGGCGTGCCTCCGCGACGGACGGCGCCGTGCGCTTCTTCTCCGCGTAGATCTGCGTCGGGCGTTCTATCGCGGCGTCCTGCGACTCGAAGCCGCCCTCCTCGCTCCGCCTGCCCAGCCCGTTACGGAAACGGATCGTGTACGGGTACGGGCACCGGGCCGGTCTGACGCAGTCGCAGTTCTTGGCGAACGACCCCATACCGCGGACGAGCTGTCGAGCCATGTAGCCAACCTCCGAGCCGGAGCCGGGCATTCGCGCTCAGGTCCCCGCCGCTTGCGGTCACCACGTCAGCAGGCCGGGACGCCCCGGGCCCCATGCTAACCTTTTTGCTGACCTGGGGAGCCTGGGAACGCTTCTGACCTGCACAAATGCCCAGATGCTAGATCTTGGACTTGAACATGGTGCGCAGCATTTTCAGCTCCTGAATGACGGCTCCCTGCCTGCTTTCTGCAAGTCAAGGGCGCTCGGCACTCTACACGGGCCCGCAGCCGACTCTAAGATTTTCAGGAACATCGGTTCACTCCGACGGGAAGCCCCCCGCCTGCGTTTCCTACCGCGCGGACGGCAACCTCATACCGTCGCCGTCCCGACCGACGCCGCGAGGGGCACGCCCTCGCTCGTGTCGATGGCTCCTTGGGCCTCGTCACCACGCTCCGGTGTTGAACTCGCGCTCGCCGGAGAAGGAATGGCCGCCCCGGATGCCGCCGCTGATCCGGTCGATGAGATCGAGGGCGTGCGCCAAGGCGCGCCGGTCCTCCCCGTCCAGCGTTGCCTCCATGGCGTCGGCAAGCACGCCGACGCGCTGACGGCGGTCCGCGTCGAGCGCCTTCTTCCCCGCTTTCGTCAGAGCGAGGACCTTCCTGCGGGCGTCGCCCGGATCCGCGCGCGAGGTCAGGAAGCCGGCCTCGGTCAGTTCTCTGACGGTCGCGGCCATCGTCTGGTGGCGCACTCCGCGGGTCGCCGCCAGGTCGGCCGTGGTCATCGGCCCCCGCGTGTCGAGGAGGCCGAGCACCGCCGCCGGGACGGACGCGAGCCGATCGACGGTACGGGCGCTACGGACCAGGGTGCCGACAACCGTCCGGAGGCGGACGGCCAACTCGTCGGAGAGAGGGGCCGGTTCGTTCGAAGGCGCGTCGTTCACATCTCTCAGCCTAGCAAAGGAATACAGGGTGGGCTGTATTACAGTGCCCCCTGTACATATCGCGCAGTGAACCCTGCACATCACACCGACAGGAGCCGGCAGTGCAGCTGATCAAGCACGCCCACGCATGTGTGTCACTGGTCAAGGACGGTGGGCGGATCGCCATCGACCCGGGCACGTTCACCCCTGACGCGAAGGAGGTGGTTGCCGCCGCCGACGCCGTCCTGATCACGCACGAACACTTCGACCACTTCGACGAGGACCTGATCGCCCGGGCCCTGGACGCCCGCCCCGGCCTGCGGGTCTACGGACCGGACCGTGTGGTCGGACGCTGGGCGGCCCGGCGCGGCCAGGTCATCGCGGTCGCGGACGGCGACCGCCTCGACGTCGCCGGTTTCGACGTGGCGGTGTCCGGCGACCTGCATGCCGTGATCCACCGCGACATCCCCCGCGTCACCAACGTCGGCTACCTCGTCGACGGCCGGGTCCACCACCCCGGCGACGCCTACCACGTACCGCCCGCGCCCGTCGATACGCTGCTGCTGCCCACCAGCGGGCCGTGGACCCAGCTCGGCCAGGCGGCCGACTACGTACGCGAGGTCGCCCCGAACCGGCTCGTCCAGATCCACGAGATCATGCTCAGCCGGACCGGCCAGGAGTCGATGGCCCGGTTCCTGAGCCCGGCGGCGCTGACGAAGGTGCCTCTGACCATCGTCCCGGAGGGAGAGTCGATCACCGTGTGAGCCCGGACGGCGGCGCCGCCCGGTGCCGGGAGGCCGCGGGACACCGGCATTGCCGTCGCCCCACCGGCGGGGCGCCGCCCGTCGCCGGGATCAACCCGCCGGGCGGACCCGGGCAGGAGCAGCGGCTTCCGCCGCCTCCTGGAAGTCGGCGATGTCCCCGCCGTACTCCCTCGCCCAGTTCGTCAGGACCTCGATGGGCTCGACGAGGGTCCGGCCGAGGTCGGTGAGGCTGTACTCGACCCGCCGCGGCGCTTCGGCCCGGCGGTCGACCAGGCCGTACCGCTGGAGCCGGCGCAGCGTCTGGGTGAGGACCTTGCGCGAGACGCCGCCGATGAGGTCGACGAGCTCGCCATGCCTGCGAGGCTTCTGGCTGAGCCCGAAGAGCGCGAGCACGGCCCACTTGTCGGAGAGGATCTCGACCGCCAGACGCGTGGGGCAGTCGGCGAGGGAGGCTGCTCCGTCCACGTTCTGCATGGAAACCGAAGGTACCAGGAGGTAACGCACGGCTCCGTAACGTCTTCCTCGAGCAACCAGCCAGCACCGAATTGCGGAGGAGTCACCATGCCACGAGTCGTCGTGTTCGACGAGTTCGGCGGGCCGGAGGTCATGCACGTCGTCGAGGAGCCCGTCGTCGAACCCGCGGCCGGCGAGGTCCGGGTCAGGATCGAGGCGTTCGCCGTCAACCCGCTCGACCTGATGATGCGTTCCGGCACCTCGCCCGCGCCCGTCCCCCTACCGCACGCTCGCCTCGGTGTCGAAGGAACCGGCGTCGTGGACGCGCTGGGCCCCGGGACCACCGGGCTGAGGATCGGCGATCCGGTCATCCTGACGGCCGTTCCCGACGCGAACGCCCGGGGCAGCTACGCCGAATACACAACGGTCTCCGCGAGCCGGGTCGCCGCCCGGCCGGCCGGGCTCGGAATCACGGAGGCGGCGGCGATCTGGGTCGCCTACTCCACCGCCTACGGCGCGCTCGTCGAGAAGGCGGGAATGCGGCCCGGCGACCACGTCCTGATCACCGCCGCGTCCGGCGGCGTCGGCCGGGCGGCGACGCAGATCGCCCGTCAGCTCGGTGCCGTGCCCATCGCCGTCACCCGGCACGCCGCGAGGAAGGACGAGTTGCTCGCCGCCGGCGCCGCCGCGGTCGTCGCCACCGACCACGATGACATCGCCGAAGCCGTCGGCCACCACACCGGCGGGACCGGCGCGGACATCGTCCTCGACCTTGTCATGGGCCCCGGCCAGGAGGATCTCCTGAGGGCGGCCCGCCCCGGCGGAACCCTGGTCGCCGCGGGCTTCCTGGACCCGCGGCCCACGCCCTTCCCGGGAGGCCCGCCGCTCACGATCTTCAGCTACCGGAGCTTCGAGCACACCCTCGACGCCGTCGTGGTGGAGCGCATGGCGGCCTTCCTGAACGCGGGTGTGCGCCTCGGTGCACTGCGGCCCGCCGTCGACGACAAGGTGTTCGCCCTCGACGACGTCGTCGAGGCACACCGCCACCTCGAGAAGGGGCTCCACGCCGGGAGGAAGATCGTCGTGACGGTGTCCTGAGGCCGCGCCGGCTCAGGGTGTGGCGGACACCAGGCCGATCCGGTGGGCGAGGACGACGGCCTGGACACGGTCGCGCAGGTCGAGTTTGGTCAGGATCCGCGACACATAGGTCTTGACCGTCTCGGGCGTGATGAACATCGCCGCGGCGATCTCCGCGTTCGACAGTCCCTCGGCGATCAGTTGGAGCGCCTCCCGTTCGCGGAGGGTCAGCGCGCTCACGACTTCCTCCTTGGCCGGCCGGGAGGTGTCCGCCGGGCGCAGCCGTTCGGCGAAGTGGCCGATGAGATGGCGGGTGACGGCCGGTGCCAGCAGGGCCTCGCCCCGGGCGACCGTCCGGATTCCGTCCACCAGCTCCGCCGGAGGTGAGTCCTTGAGGAGGAAGCCGCTCGCTCCGGCCCGGAACGCGTCGTACACGTAGGCGTCGACGTTGAAGGTGGTGACGACCAGTACCTTCGGAGGTGTCACGGCGTCGGGGCCGGCCAGCCGACGGGTCGCCTCGATACCGTCGAGCAGGGGCATCCGAATGTCCATCACGACCACGTCGGGGCGCAGCCGCTGCGCGGCCTGGACGGCCGCGTGCCCGTTCTCGGCCTCCCCGACGACCTCCAGATCGGGCTGGGCGGAGAAGATGGTGACGTAGCCGGTACGCACCAGTGCCTGGTCGTCGCAGACGAGTACACGGATCGGCGGCGGCGCATCGCTCACGGGTCACTCCTGCGCGGGCTGGGCGGGGATCACGGCACGGACGCGGAACCCGCCGTCGGGGCGGGGCCCGGCCATCAGTTCACCATCGAGCATCCGCACCCGTTCACGCAGCCCGGTCAGACCACGCCCTCCCGCACGGCCCGCTCCGTGGGCGGCGGGTACGGCCGCCGAGGAGGGTGCGGATCCTTCGGTGGCCACCTCGATCTCGATGTGCTCGTCACGGTACTGGACCAGGACCTGTGTCCGCTGCCCGACCGCGTGCTTCATCGCGTTGGTGAGCCCCTCCTGCACCACGCGGTACGCGGCCAGTTCCACGTCCACTCCCTGCGCCCGCCGCTCGCCCCGCTCGGTGAACTCGACGGGCTGACCCGACATACGGGCCTGCGCGACCAAGTCCCCGACTTTTCCCAGGGTGGGTGCCCGGTCCGCGGACGCGGACCGGCCCGTCGCCTCCAGCACGCCGAGCAGGTACCGCAGCTCGGTCAGCGCCCGGCGACCGGTGTCGCTGACGGCTGTCAGACCGTCAGCAGCACGTTCCGGCGCGGAGGTGAGCAGGAACTGCGCCGCGTCGGCCTGCACCACCATGGCCGTCACATGGTGGGTCACCACGTCGTGCAGTTCGCGCGCGATGCGTGCGCGCTCGTCGGCGGCGGCCACCTCGGCGGCCAGCCGCCGCCGTTCGGTTTCCTCCGCCCGCCACCTGCGGACGCCGCCGCCCGCCAGCCAGACCCCGGCCAGGACCAGGAAGAACGCGAGGTAGTCCGGGATCCGCTCCGGTGAGCCCAGGTGGTGCAGGACAACGGACAGCACGGCGTAGCCCGCGCCGGCCACGGCGGCGAGGGTGCGGCGGAAGGAGACCTGATGGGCTCCGGCGGAGTACAGGGCCGCGTAGAGCCCGACACTCCCGAACGTCGCCGGACCACCAAGGGCCTGATGCACGGCGAAGGCGCCGCCGACGACGGCCAGGCACACCGCGGGGCGTCGGGTGCGTACCGCCAGCGGCAGGGTCTGCGCCAGGGTCAGCCCGACGCTCAACGGACTTGACGGGCGATCGGACAGGTCGCCGATCTGCGCCCCGATCTGCGACAGGGTCGGCACGAAGGCCAGCACGGTGAGGACCAGCGCGAGAACGCCGTCCTTGACGGGTTGTTGACGCTCCATCAGCCAGTTGAACGGCCTCCGCGGCAGCAGCGGTGTCCGGGACCACCTGGGCATCATCACGTCCGTCTCCGTTCCGTTCCGGTCAGCCGGGGGTGCCGCACGCGGGGTTCAGCGGGCAACGCCCCGGCGAGGCAGCAGACCGCCCCGCCGGTGGGCGAGGACGAACATCGGGACCGTCAGCGCCACACTGATGAGGACGGTAACGATCGACGCCTCCAGACTGAAACTTCCGCCCGTCAGGAGGCCCGAACCACTGGTGTGCAGCGAGAGCAGTCCGTTCGCCTTGTTGCCCGAGACCGGGATGCCGAGCAGCTGCTCGGTGGCGTTCCAGGCGAAGTGGAGACCAACGACGAACCAGATGCTGCGCCGCCACAGGAACGCCGCTCCGAGCAGCGCGCCGGCCTCGACCGCGATCGCCAGCCCGCTCCACGCGGTGGCCCCGGGGTTCGCCAGATGCAGGGCGCCGAAGAGCAGCGCGGTGATCGCGACAGCGGCACGGCTGCCGAACAGCCGCTCCAGGGCATGCAGGGCGAAGCCCCGGAACATCAGCTCCTCCGTGACCGCCGCGCCCGCCTGCACGACGACCGCGGACGCCACGACGGAGAAGAAGCCGTTTCCGGCCCAGGAGAACGAGTAGCCCCCGAACGCCGCGATCGCCAGGGCGGACACGAGGATGAAGCCCAGGCCGATCCCGCCGCCGAGCACCGCCTCCCGCACGGCCCCCCGCCGCGCGATCTCCGGCACCGGCCGTCGTGCGACGAACCGCATGACCGCCCAGTACACGGCCACCGCGACGGCGGCCCCCAGCACCGGCACCGGTCCGGGGCCGGTCGCGGTCGCGGCCGAGACCACGCCGACGCCGACGATTCCGGTCAGCATCCAGCCCAACGGCGAGCGGCAGATCCGCCCGAGGCGCCCCCCGCTCGGACCGGAGCCGTCCGGAAGCCGGTCGTGGCCCGGCTCCTCGTGTGTGGTGGATGTCGTGTGCATCATGGCCTCCCCCTGCTACGGGGCCGCCCAGGCGGCGACCCTGCGGCCAGGCTAGGAACACCACGCCTTCCGCGACTCACCCGCGGGCAGACAACACCGGTAGCTCTCACGGGGGATGCGCTCGGTGCTGCCTCCGCAGTGCGCGGCCTCGATGTCAGCGCGCACCGCACCGCGGCCTGGGACGACTTCTTCGACACCGTCCACGTCTTCGACGAGGGACCAGCCTTTCGCCGTCATGCGGCTTCGCAGGTCCTCGATCCTTCGCCGGGAAGGCCTGTCGCCTGTGCAGGCATCGGCGGCTTCGTTTCGAGCGACGTGTGGATCCAGGCCGAAGGCCGCGTGTACGGCCACGCCAAGACTCCTTTCCGACAACACGTCGGACAGGATCACCAGGAGGGGGTAGTAGTCATCGTCGTCGACCCCGCAGGGAAAGACCTCGACCAGTTCTCGTACGACGTCCGCCAATTCCGGGTTGTCCTCCAACATCATTTCCCCTTCCAGGAACTTGGCGGATGAACAATGGCATCGAACACTGCGGTACGCACCGTCTACCGATTGCCCGGCGTCGCCCCCACCTCGGAAGCCATGCTGGATGCCCTTGGCCTTGATGTTCTGGACAGGCTCGGTGCCGATCCGCATGTTCCCGAAGTGCTCGGTGTTCCGGCCGTGTTCATCGCCTGCGGGATGGAACAGTCCGAGGCTCCATGGTGCGGGCCCATGGTGCGAACCACTGGCGTCACGGTCACCGAGAGAGTCCGTCGCACCGCTGCGGTGCTCCTGCTCGCAGTCGACGGCGCGGCGTACGCCATCAGCCGCGATCGGGGATACCGGCTCATCCCTGAGCACCTCGAGGACAAGCGCCTCCCGGCCGCTCACGGCCGCCCGTGCCCCACCCCTCGTACCGCGAGCCGTGCGCACACCAGGGCCAGGGGGACCTCCGCACAGACGGCGAGGGCGAGGGCGGTGATCGTCTCGGTGCCCGGGGCCGCGGTCATGGTGTCGAACCAGGCGTCCATCAACAGCAGCGCCGAAGTGGCGGCGGCCGTGAGGGCATGGCGGGGATCGCGCCGCGCGCGCAGCAGCCCCGTCCCGGCCAGGCCCGCCGCCAGCGCCGCGTCCAGGCCCACCCAGGCCGCCGTCCAGTGGTGGGCCTCCGCCGTGGCCGGCAGCGTCGCCGCGAGCACGAACATCCACGGACCCAGCACCGCGCCCGCGACGACGAGAGCGGTCGACAGCGTCGGCCTCGGCATCCGGAACGGACGACGGGACGTACGACGGGCGAGCGGCGCGAGGGTGGCCATGGGACGGAAAACTCCTTCCGCGCCCGGGTCTCGGGCACGTTCTCCAGCCTGGCCGCCGGGCCTCCGGGAATCAGTAACGCAGGAATCCGTCCTGTGGTGGTGCCAGCTACACCTCGGCCCGGGTCCCTACCTTCACAGAGCTGCCCCGACCTGGCCTTTTATCGCCGGTCCGGGCCGGGGAGGCGGTAGCGTTCCTCGTATCCCCCCTCACTCTGGAGTGTGCTGTGCGAGCGGTCATCGCCGAGGACTCGGTCCTGCTGAAGATCGGGCTGGTCAAGGTCCTGGAGCTGGCCGGCTTCGAGGTCACCGCCGAAACCGGCGATGCCGAAGCCCTGTTGGCGGCGGTCGAAGCGCACCGGCCGCAACTCGCACTCGTCGACGTCCGCATGCCGCCCGGATTCACCGACGAGGGCGTACGCGCCGCCCTCACCATTCGCGAGCGGTGGCCGGACACCGCGGTGCTCCTGCTGTCCCAGTACGTGGAGGAGCGCTATGCCGCCGATCTGCTGACCGACAACGCGGGCGGCTTCGGCTATCTGCTCAAGCAACGGGTCGCCGACGTCGAGGAGTTCATCGACGCGCTGCGGCGGGTCGCGGCGGGCGGCACGGCCCTCGACCCGCAGGTCGTCGGCCAGTTGCTGACGCGGCGCGGTGGAAGGGATCCGCTGGAGCGGCTGACGCCGCGCGAGCGCGAGGTGCTGTCGCTGATGGCGGAGGGCCGTTCCAACGCCGGGATCGCCGAGCGACTGGTGGTCGGTGAGAGCGCCGTCGCCAAGCACATCAACAACATCTTCGCCAAGCTCGACCTCGGACAGGCCGAGGGCGACCACCGCCGGGTCCTGGCGGTCCTGCGCTTCCTGGACGGGGCATGACATCACCCGGCCCGCCTCCCTCTGCCGGGGGCGCGGGCCGGGTGGGCGGCGGGAGCCCAGGTGCCTAGCTGAGTACGGGGCCGCCGCCGGGGCGGTGGATTCGGGTGCGGCGGTGGTCCAGGTGGACGAAGGTGCGGTGCAGCCAGCGGTCGCGGCCGTCGTACCGCGGGGTGAAAGCCGTACGCCCGTGGATCGCCAGGCGATTGTCCACGAAGGCCATCTCGCCGGGCTGAAGCACCAGTTCGGAGGCGACGTCGAGGAACGCGTCCCGCAGTCGTTCCAGAGCGAGCTTGCCCGTGTCGTCGAGCGCGCGGGTCGCGTGGAAGTCCACACGGACGTTGGGGTCCTCGGGGTCGCCCTCGAGGACCGCGTGCACCGGGGTACTGTCACCGGCCCCGAACGAGGGAGGCGGCTCCGTGACGAACATCGGGCGCCGCAGCTCCTCCAGCACCTCGCCGGAGATCAGCCGCACGGCCTCCCGGATCGACGAGACCAGGGTGCCGGCACGTCCCGAGTGGTCCCCTCGCAGGCACAACAGACCGACGTAGTCAGGCCTGTTGGGATGGAAGGCGTTCTCCACGTGCAGATCGAGCGGGATGGAGCCGGCGTTGCTCTGCTCCTCCTCCTTGCCGGGCACGGGCACCACGTTCTGCACCAGGGCGCCGTACTTCTCCTCGCGGAAGGCCGCGATCTCGCCCAGGTGCAGGCTGAGCAGAACGGCCACGGCGCCCGCCCGGTCATCGGTCGACCGGTCGCCAACACCCGGCTGCACGTACTGGACGCCTCGTTGCAGCCGATGCCCACGGGTGTGCCAGGTGAGCTG
>NZ_JBSFZS010000143.1:0-16978 GCF_053600395.1 Streptomyces sp. NPDC005070
GGCGGCGGCCGGGGCCACGGGGGTTACGGCAGGCGCTACTTGACCGCCCGCAGGGCGTTGACGATGCCGGATCCGTAGAAGCCGTTCACGTGCTTGCCGCCCACGCAGGTCGCGTCGACGACACCGTCACCGTTGCCGTCGTAGGGCTCGGCCGGGCAACCCGGGTTGTCCGCCTCGGCCTTGAGGAGGAGCTGGAGCTGAGCGGGTGTCGCCCAGGGGTACTTGGACTTCAGGAGCGCGGCCACACCGGCGACGTGCGGGGTCGCCATCGAGGTGCCCTGGAGGAAGCCGTACGTGTTGTTCGGCAGCGTGGAGAGGATGCGGCCGTTCCCCGAGGGCGTGTCCGGGATCTGGTAGCGGTCGCCGCCGGGCGCCGCGACGTCGATGACACCGTCCCCGTAGCTGGAGAAGTACGACTTGGCGCCCTTGACGCCGGTCGAGGACACCGTGACGACACCGGGCAACTGGGTGGGGATGTCGAAGCACTTGTGGGGGTCGACCGTCCGCGTCGTGGCGGTCGAGTCGTCGGGGCTGGACGCGTCGGTGAGCGCGTCCGAGTCGAGGTCGTCGTTGGAGTTGCCCGCCGCGGCGACGTTCAGCGTGCCCTTCCTCTGGGCGTACCGCTGGGCGCGGTTGACGGCGTCGACGATGGCCTTCTGGTCGGGGTCGTCGACGCAGTTGTACAGCCACGGGTCCACGTAGTAGCTGTTGTTGGTGATCTCGACACCGTGGTCGGCGGCGAACACGAAGGCGCACACGACGCTCTCCGGGTAGAAGAGCTGGGTGGAGTCGGGCTCGGCGACGGTGATGCCGGAGACCTTCACACCCGGCGCGACCCCCGCGACACCGACGCCGTTGCGGGCCGCCGCGATCTCTCCCGCGACATGCGTGCCGTGGTAGTGGTCGGCGTCCACCGGACGCCAGGACCCGTACGTCGTGTCCGGCTTGCCGCCCACGCAGTTCGCGGACTGCGAGGCGGAGAAGTTCGGCGCGATGTCGGGGTGGGTGTCGTCGACGCCGACGTCGATGACCGCGACGGTCACCTTCTTGCTGCCGGGGTTGATCGTGGCCGCCTTGTCGGCGCCTATCGCGCGCAGGTCCCACTGGTCGGCCTCGAGGGGCTCCTGGCCCGCGTCGGCGGACTTCGCGACCTTGGCGGCCTCGGCGGCGGACAGCACCTGCGCCGCGCCCTCGTCCGTCGTGCCCGCGGCCTTCAGCGGCGAGGTGCGGGTGGCACCGGCCGACTGCACCCCGCGTACCGTCCGGATCTGCCGGCCGAAGTCCGGGTTCGCGGAGTGGACGACGATCACGCCGATCTGCTCGTACGCGATCACGACACTGCCGCCGGCCGACGCGATCGCCTTCTTCACCGACGCGATCGTCCGGTGGTCCGTCGCCGTGTTGACCACGTACGAGAGATTCGGCCCGTCCGCGGTCGTCGCGGCGGGCGCGGTGAGAGGTGTGGCCGTCGCGACGCCCGGCAGGAAGCCGAGCGAGGCGGTGAGCGACAGAACGACCGGCACGGCGAGGGCGAGACGGTGTCTGGAACGCAGATGAGCCATGGGATCTCCACATCATCCGGAAAACGGAGCTGCCCGAACACGGATGGTGCTCGGGCAGGTACATGACGGAATGGTGCAGGCCGAAGCTATCCTCCCGCCGACCGGCCCAGCAATGACTTGCGGCGACGACTTCCGAAAGAACCCGCGTGAGTTGAACCGGTCCACGCGTGGCGCCGTGACCTCGGGCAGGGAGCCCGTGGACGATCGAGCCCCCTGATCGGATCACGAAAAGGATGCGAACGGTCGCGTTCTGTCACGTGACGCACGCCGATGTGAGGTCGAAGTCCGATGTCCGTACCCGAACCGTCCCCGTCCGCGGGCCCCGACCTGCCCCCGTCCACCGTCGTAACCGCACCCGCAACGCGAGGAGACACCGTGGCCACCGACGCACCACCACCCGCGAGGACCGGAGCCGAGCTCCCGTCCACAGAAAAGTTCGTCGAGATGCAGGAGAGCGCCGAATTCGGTGAACTGCGCAGCTCGCACCGCTCCTTCGCCTTCCCGCTGACCGTCGGATTCATCCTCTGGTACCTGCTGTACGTGCTGCTCTCGAACTACGCGGGCGGCTTCATGGGCACCAAGCTGTTCGGCAACGTCAACGTCGCCCTGGTGCTCGGCCTCGCCCAGTTCCTCACCACCTTCCTCATCGCCTGGTGGTACTCGCGGCACGCGGCCACTCAACTCGACCCCAAGGCCGACGCCATCAAGTCCCGGATGGAGGGTGGCGCATGAGCCCCGTACAGACCACCGCGCACACGACCGTGCTGGCCGCGGGCGAGGCGAGCCAGCACCGCCCGCTGATCATCACCCTGTTCGCGGTGTTCGTCGCCGCGACCCTCGTCATCACCGTCTGGGCGGGCCGCCAGACCAAGGACGCCGCCGACTTCTACGCGGGCGGACGCCAGTTCACCGGCTTCCAGAACGGACTCGCCGTCTCCGGCGACTACATGTCCGCCGCCTCCTTCCTCGGCATCGCCGGCGCGATCGCCCTCTTCGGCTACGACGGCTTCCTCTACTCCATCGGCTTCCTGGTCGCCTGGCTCGTCGCCCTGCTCCTGGTCGCCGAACCCCTGCGTAACTCCGGCCGCTACACGATGGGCGACGTCCTCGCCTACCGCATGCGCCAGCGCCCGGTCCGTACCGCCGCCGGCACCTCCACCATCGTCGTGTCGATCTTCTACCTGCTGGCCCAGATGGCGGGCGCGGGCGTCCTCGTCTCCCTGCTCCTCGGCATCACCAGCGACGGCGGCAAGATCGGCATCGTCGCGCTCGTCGGCGTCCTGATGATCGTGTACGTCACCATCGGCGGCATGAAGGGCACCACCTGGGTGCAGATGGTCAAGGCGGTCCTGCTCATCGCCGGCGCCGTCCTGCTCACCTTCCTGGTCCTGCTGAAGTTCCACTTCAACATCTCCGACCTGCTCGGCAAGGCGGCCGACAACAGCGGCAAGGGCTCGCCGTTCCTGGAACCCGGGCTCAAGTACGGCGCCACCTCCACCACCAAGCTGGACTTCATCTCCCTCGGCATGGCACTGGTCCTCGGCACCGCGGGCCTGCCGCACATCCTGATCCGTTTCTACACCGTGCCCACCGCCAAGACCGCGCGGAAGTCGGTCAACTGGGCGATCGGCCTCATCGGCGCCTTCTACCTGATGACCCTCGCCCTCGGCTTCGGCGCCGCCGCGCTCATCAAGCCGGACGAGATCATCGCCTCCAACAAGGCGGGCAACACGGCGGCACCCCTGCTCGCCCTCCATCTCGGCGGCGTGGACTCCAACTGGGGCGCGATCCTGCTCGCCACCATCTCCGCCGTCGCCTTCGCCACGATCCTCGCGGTCGTCGCGGGACTGACGCTCGCCTCGTCCTCCTCCTTCGCGCACGACATCTACGCGAACGTGATCAAGAAGGGGCAGGCGTCGGAGAAACAGGAGATGAAGGCCGCCCGGTACGCGACCGTCGGCATCGGCGCCGTGTCCATCCTGCTGGGCGCCCTCGCCCGCGATCTCAACGTCGCCGGCCTGGTCGCCCTCGCCTTCGCGGTCGCCGCCTCCGCCAACCTGCCGACGATCCTCTACAGCCTGTTCTGGAAGAAGTTCACCACCCCGGGCGCTCTCTGGTCGATCTACGGCGGCCTGGTCACGGCGGTCGGCCTGGTGCTGTTCTCCCCGGTCGTCTCGGGCAAGCCCAGCTCGATGTTCCCGGACGTCGACTTCCACTGGTTCCCGCTGGAGAACCCGGGCCTCATCTCCATCCCGGTCGGCTTCCTGCTGGGCTGGCTGGGCACCCTCCTCTCCAAGGAGGAACCCGACGCCGGCAAGTACGCCGAGCTGGAGGTCCGCGCCCTGACCGGCACCGGAGCCCACTAGGTCGTGTCCGCAAAGTCGCGTCGTCCGCCCGCCGGGCAGACGAAACTTTGCGGACACGGCCTAGATCCCGGCATCGCGCGGGCCCGTCGCAGGACCACCGGTGGATCACCACTGGTAGATCCCTACGACGGGCCCGCGCCGCGTCTCGTGCGATCGGGCCGCTGTACGCGCCGGTCCCGTCACGTAGGCTCACAGGTATCCGGAGAAAGAGATCGGCAACGAGGGAGGGGGCCCACGTGCTCATCGACACCTACGGCCGGGTCGCCACCGACCTGCGTGTCTCACTGACGGACCGGTGCAACCTCCGCTGCACGTACTGCATGCCCGAAGAAGGCCTGCAGTGGCTGGCCAAGCCCGACCTCCTCACCGACGACGAGATCGTCCGCCTGATAGAGATCGCGGTCACCCGCCTCGGCATCGAAGAGGTCCGCTTCACCGGCGGCGAGCCCCTGCTGCGCCCCGGACTGCCCGGCATCGTCGAGCGGGTCGCGGCCCTCGCCCCTCGCCCGCAGATGTCCCTCACGACCAACGGCATCGGCCTCAAGCGCACCGCGGCGGCCCTGAAGGCCGCCGGTCTCGACCGGGTGAACGTCTCGCTGGACACCCTGCGGCCCGACGTCTTCAAGACCCTCACCCGCCGCGACCGCCACCAGGACGTCATCGAGGGCCTCGAAGCCGCCCGCGACGCCGGCCTGACCCCCGTCAAGATCAACTCGGTGCTGATGCCGGGCCTGAACGCCGACGAAGCCCCGGACCTGCTGGCCTGGTCCATGGAGCACGCCTACGAACTCCGCTTCATCGAGCAGATGCCCCTGGACGCCCAGCACGGCTGGAAGCGCGACGGCATGGTCACCGCCGCCGACATCCTCGCCTCGCTGCGCACCCGTTTCCGGCTCACCGAGGAAGACACCGGCGAGCGGGGTTCCGCACCCGCCGAGCGCTGGATCGTCGACGGCGGCCCGCACCGCGTCGGGGTGATCGCCTCGGTCACCCGCCCGTTCTGCGCGGCCTGCGACCGCACCCGCCTCACCGCCGACGGCCAGGTGCGCACCTGCCTGTTCGCCACGGAGGAGACCGACCTGCGCGGCGCACTGCGCTCCGGCGCGCCCGACGAGGAGATCGCCCGCGTCTGGCGCGCGGCGATGTGGGGGAAGAAGGCGGGAGCGGGCCTGGACGACCCGTCGTTCGTACAGCCCGACCGCCCGATGTCGGCGATCGGCGGCTGACCGGCCCCCAGGGCGGACAGACCCTAGAGCGTGTCCTCGTCCTCCCCGCGTTCCGCGGGCCGGGAGGCCTCCCACTCGGCGAGGGGCACGACGTCCTTCAGGAACCCGCGCATCCCGAGGAACGACGACAGGTGCTCGCGGTGCTCCTCGCACGCGAGCCAGGTCTTGCGGCGCTCGGGCGTGTGCAGCTTCGGGTTGTTCCAGGCGAGCACCCACACGGCGTCCGCGCGGCAGGCCTTGGCCGAGCAGACGGGGGAGACGGGACCGGAGCCGGGGGCGTTCGAAATCACCCTGCCGACCCTAGCCGAGGCCGCGCGGCACGCGTTCCGCGCGGTGGGCGGACCCTCCGCGGGCCGGGCTCCGAGTATCCGAAAAGGCGACGCCGAGCAGCCACGGGGGGAGCTGCCCGGCGTCGGTCTGTCGCTCCGACGGGGGATGCGGAGCGCGTACGAAGTATGTCACGGGTCACCCGCCGCCCGGCACTGGAACAACATGATTGATCTGAGCTTTTCTTGAGCTTGCCCGTGTGCGGATATTCCGTTTTCGGGGAATGCGCGGACGTCCGTCCGGAGCTGAACCGGCTTTGTCCCAGGGCGAGTTCACCAGCTTTCCGGCTTCGTCCGGGTCTTAAGCCGGGTCGCGCGGCTCGGCTCCCGAGCGCCCCTCGGGACCGGTCGCGGCGTCCTCGGCGGAGGGCTCCCCGGTGCCGTCCTGCCGTGGCGGGGTGATCATCGGACGCAGCGGAGCGGTGACGAAGGTCGAGGGGAGCGAGGGCGCGTTCTCGCGTCCGGCGTTCGCGATGACCACCGCGACGTACGGGAGGAGAATTCCGAGGACCAGAGCGACCAGAGCGACGGGCCGTTCGACGTTCCACAGGGTGGCCGCCAGGATCACCGACACCGTACGGACGGACATCGAGATCACGTAGCGGCGCTGCCGGCCGCGCACGTCGTCGTCCAGGCTCTGTCTGGCTCCCGTGATCCGGAAGACCTGGACGTTGCTCTGCTTCCTGATCACACTCCACCACCTGACTGTGTCGGACTCCCCGGTCCGTACCCGTCACGGACCCGTCGAGGACGCGGGCCCGGACTGCTTCCACGGTACGCCGCGTCTGCGCCGCGTTCGAGACCGGGGCGCATCCCGTCCGGGCGGACACGGTGCGCCGTAGCGCGTACGGCTCCGCCCGACATGCGCCGTATGGCTGACAGCCAGAGACTGGCGGTACCGCTCACGGGGAGCGGTGCTAGGAGGCGGACATGGGCTGGTTGTGGGCGATCATCGTCGGGTTCGTGCTGGGCCTGATCGCCAAGGCGATCATTCCGGGGAAGCAGCACAGCCCTCTCTGGCTGACCACCATCTTCGGCATTCTCGGCGCCATCGTGGGCAACGCCCTCGCGCGCGCCTTCGGGGTCGAGGCGACGTCCGGCATCGACTGGACCCGGCACCTCTTCCAGCTGATCGCCGCCATCGTCATCGTGGCGCTGGGCGACATGGCGTACATGGCCCTGTGGGGGAACAAGAAGGCGCAGCAGCGGGCGTGACCCCGCCCGAACGGACGAAGGGCGCGGGCCGCTTCCCGATCCGGGAAGCGGCCCGCGCCCTCGCTGTCGTCGGAACGCTCAGCCGCCCGTGACCTCCACCGCGGCCAGGCTCTTCTTGCCCCGGCGCAGCACCAGCCAGCGCCCGTGCAGCAGGTCCTCCTTGGCCGGGACCGCGTCCTCGGCGCCGACCTTCACGTTGTTCACGTACGCCCCGCCCTCCTTGACCGTGCGGCGCGCGGCCGACTTGCTGGCCACCAGGCCGACCTCGGCGAACAGGTCCACGACCAGGCCCGCCTCGGCGACCTGGATGTGCGGCACCTCGGACAGGGCCGCGGCGAGCGTGCGCTCGTCCAGGTCGGTCAGCTCGCCCTGCCCGAAGAGGGCCTTGGAGGCGGCGATCACCGCGGCGGTCTGGTCGGCGCCGTGCACCAGCGTCGTCAGCTCCTCGGCCAGCGCGCGCTGGGCGGCACGGGCCTGCGGACGCTCCTCCGTCTGCTTCTCCAGCTCCGTCAGCTCCTCGGGGGACCTGAAGGACAGGATGCGCAGGTACGTCGAGACGTCCCGGTCGTCCACGTTCAGCCAGAACTGGTAGAACGCGTACGGCGTCGTCATCTCGGGGTCGAGCCAGACGGCGCCGCCCTCGGTCTTGCCGAACTTGGTGCCGTCCGCCTTGACCATCAGCGGCGTCGCCAGCGCGTGCACATGGGCCGCCGGCTCCAGCCGGTGGATCAGGTCCAGGCCCGCCGTGAGGTTGCCCCACTGGTCGCTGCCGCCCTGCTGCAGGGTGCAGCCGTACCGGCGGTACAGCTCCAGGAAGTCCATGCCTTGGAGGAGCTGGTAGCTGAACTCCGTGTAGCTGATGCCCTCCTCGGACTCCAGGCGGCGGGCCACGGAGTCCTTGGTGAGCATCTTGTTGACGCGGAAGTGCTTGCCGATGTCCCGCAGGAACTCGATGGCCGAGAGCCCGGCCGTCCAGTCCAGGTTGTTCACCATGACCGCGGGGTTCTCGCCCTCGAAGGACAGGAACGGCTCGATCTGCGAACGCAGCCGCGTCACCCAGTTCGCGACCGTCTCCGGGTCGTTCAGCGTGCGCTCGGCCGTCGGGCGGGGGTCGCCGATCTGGCCCGTCGCCCCGCCCACCAGGGCGAGCGGCCGCAGCCCCGCCTGCTGCAGTCGGCGCATCGTGAGCACCTGCACGAGGTGACCGACGTGCAGGCTGGGCGCGGTCGGGTCGAAGCCGCAATAGAACGTGACAGGACCGTCCGCGAGCGCCTTGCGCAAAGCATCTTCGTCGGTGGACAGGGAGAACAGGCCCCGCCACTTCAGCTCGTCGACGATGTCCGTCACGGTTCTCGTATCTCCTCGGCTGGTCTCGTGAATATCAGGTACGAGGTTATACGCCCTGGCTGACAGAACTCATATTGAAATCCGGCACCCGCAGAGCGGGCATCGCGGCCCGGGTGAACCAGTCGCTCCACTCACGGGGCAGCGTCTTCTCCGTCCGCCCCGCCTCCGTGGCCCGTCCCAGCAGGCCCACCGGCGACTCGTTGAACCGGAAGTTGTTCACCTCGCCCACGACCTCGCCGTCCTCGACGAGGTAGACGCCGTCGCGGGTCAGCCCGGTCAGCAGCAGCGTCGCCGGGTCGACCTCGCGGATGTACCAGAGGCAGGTCAGCAGCAGACCGCGCTCCGTGGCGGCGACCATCTCCTCCAGGGAGCGGTCCTCGCCGCCGTCGAGGACGAGGTTCCCGATCGTCGGCGTCACCGGCAGCCCGGTCAGGCCGGCGCTGTGCCGGGTGGTGGACAGATGCCGCAGCTCGCCCTCCCGGATCCAGTCGGTTGCCTTCAGCGGAAGCCCGTTGTCGAACACGGAGGCGTCGTCGCCCGAGGAGTGCGCGAGGACGAACGGGGCGGACTCCAGGCCCGGCTCGTTCGGGTCGCTGCGCAGCGTCAGCGGCAGTTCGCTGAGCCGCTCACCGATGCGGGTGCCGCCTCCGGGCTTGCTGAAGACGGTCCGGCCCTCGGCGGCGTCCCGGGCGGCGGCCGACCACATCTGGTAGATCAGCAGGTCCGCGACCGCGGTCGGCGGCAGCAGGGTCTCGTAGCGTCCGGCCGGCAGCTCGACGCGCCGCTCGGCCCAGCCGAGCCGTACCGCCAGCTCCGCGTCCATCGTGGCCGGGTCGACGTCCTTGAAGTCCCGCGTCGAGCGTCCCGCCCAGGCCGAACGCGTACGGTCCGGAGACTTGGCGTTGACCTCCAGCGTGCCGTTCGGCTGGTCGTGCCGCAGCCGCAGCCCCGTCGACGTACCCAGGTAGCTGGAGACCAGCTCGTGATTGGCGAAGCCGTACAGCTCACGGCCGCCCGCACGCGCGCGTGCGAACGCCTCGCCGAGCGCCGGCGCGAAGTCGGCGAAGACGGTGGAGGACGTCTCGGTGGGCGCGTCCGTGAAGTCGGGGGACTCCGGCACGCCCGTCACCAGCGGCCGGCCGTCCTCGGCGGGACCGGCGCCGCGCGCCGCCGCCTCGGCCGCCCGCACCAGGGGCTCCAGCTCGTCGGCGGTCACGGCCGAGCGCGAGACGACACCGGACGAGGTGCCCTCACGGCCGTCGACGGTGGCGATCACGGTGAGCGTGCGCCCACGGGTGACCCCGTTCGTGGTGAGCGTGTTGCCCGCCCAGCGGAGATTGGCGGTGGAGTGCTCGTCGGCGATCACCACACAGCCGTCGGCCCGGGACAGTTCGAGGGCACGCTCGACGACTTCGTGCGGCTTGTTCGTACGGGCGCTCATCGACCGGCCTCCGACGTGGTGTTGAGGATGTTGACACCCTTGAAGAGGGCGGAAGGGCAGCCGTGCGACACCGCGGCGACCTGGCCCGGCTGGGCCTTGCCGCAGTTGAAGGCACCGCCGAGGACATACGTCTGGGGGCCGCCGACGGCCGCCATCGAACCCCAGAAGTCGGTGGTCGTCGCCTGGTACGCGACATCACGGAGCTGGCCCGCGATCCGGCCGTTCTCGATCCTGAAGAAGCGCTGGCCGGTGAACTGGAAGTTGTAGCGCTGCATGTCGATGGACCAGGACCGGTCGCCGACGACGTAGATGCCCCGGTCGACACCCCCGATCAGGTCCTCGGTGGACAGCCCGCCGGGGTCCGGCCGCAGCGACACGTTGGCCATCCGCTGCACGGGCACATGCCGGGGGGAGTCGGCGTACGCGCAGCCGTTGGAGCGCTCGAAGCCGGTCAGTTCCGCGATCCGCCGGTCGAGCTGGTAGCCGACGAGCGTGCCCTCCTTCACCAGGTCCCAGGACTGGCCCTCGACGCCCTCGTCGTCGTACCCGATGGTCGCGAGGCCGTGCTCGGCGGTGCGGTCACCCGTCACGTTCATCAGGTCGGAGCCGTACCTGAGCTTGCCGAGCTGGTCGAAGGTGGCGAAGGAGGTCCCGGCGTACGCCGCCTCGTAGCCGAGCGCGCGGTCCAGCTCGGTGGCGTGCCCGATGGACTCGTGGATGGTCAGCCACAGGTTGGACGGGTCCACGACGAGGTCGTACACCCCCGCCTCCACGCTCGGCGCCCGCATCTTCTCCGCGAGCAGCCCCGGAATCCGCTCCAGCTCGCCTTCCCAGTCCCAGCCGGTGCCCAGCAGGTACTCCCAGCCGCGCCCGACGGGCGGCGCGATCGTCCGCATCGAGTCGAACTCGCCGCTGGAGTCGTCGACGGCCACCGCGGTGAGCTGCGGGTGCAGCCGCACCCGCTGCTGCGTGGTCACCGTCCCGGCGGTGTCCGCGTAGAACTTGTTCTCGTGCACGGTCAGCAGGGACGCGTCGACGTGGTTGACGCCGTCGGCCGCCAGCAGCCGCGCGCTCCAGTCGGCCAGCAGCCCCGCCTTCTCCTCGTCCGGCACGGAGAAGGGATCGATCTCGTACGACGAGACCCACGTCTTCTCGGCGTGCACCGGCTCGGAGGCCAGCTCCACCCGCTCGTCCGACCCGGCCGCCTTGATCACCTGCGCCGACAGCTTCGCCATCGCCACGGCCTGCGAGGCGACCTTCGCGGCCGCGTCCATCGTCAGGTCGACACCCGACGCGAACCCCCAGGTCCCGCCGTGCACGACCCGTACCGCGTACCCCAGGTCCGTGGTGTCCGACGATCCGGCCGGCTTGGCGTCGCGCAGCCGCCAGGACGCGCTGCGCACCCGCTCGAACCGGAAGTCCGCATGGTCGGCGCCCAGCGCCCGCGCCCGCGCGAGCGCGGCGTCGGCGAGTGCGCGCAGCGGTAGCGCCGTGAAGGCTTCGTCGATGGAATGAGGCACCGAGGTCTCCCTGCTGTCGTGGCCCGTCGGGTCCGATCATGTCGCGCGGGCGGCCCCGGCGGCCACGCCTTTGCCGCGACCCGGCGCGTCTTTCGGTCGCGAGGCGTCCGCCTTCCGGCCGTACGGCCCCGGCTTTCTGTAGAGACCCGACAGCAGTCGCCCGAACCCACTGTCGGTGCCCGATTCTCTGGGAGGCCGGGCGGACCGATAGGTTTTCGAGGAAGGCGCCTGTATTGCAGGGGTTTCAGTCCGCTAACGAAAGGGTGATCCGTTGAGCCGCTCGGTTCTCGTCACCGGAGGCAACCGGGGCATCGGCCTCGCCATCGCCCGCGCATTCGCCGACGCAGGCGACAAGGTCGCGATCACATACCGGTCCGGCGAGCCGCCGGCCGGCTTCCTGGCGGTCAAGTGCGACATCACCGACACCGAGCAGGTGGAGCAGGCCTACAAGGAGATCGAGGCCGAGCACGGCCCGGTCGAGGTCCTGATCGCCAACGCCGGCGTCACCAAGGACCAGTTGCTGATGCGCATGTCCGAGGAGGACTTCACCTCGGTCATCGACACGAACCTCACGGGCACCTTCCGCGTCGTCAAGCGTGCCAACCGCGGCATGCTGCGCGCCAAGAAGGGCCGCGTCGTGCTGATCTCCTCGGTCGTCGGGCTGCTCGGCTCGGCGGGACAGGCGAACTACGCCGCGTCCAAGGCCGCCCTTGTCGGCTTCGCGCGCTCGCTCGCCCGCGAGCTCGGCTCCCGCAACATCACCTTCAACGTCGTCGCGCCCGGCTTCGTCGACACCGACATGACGCAGGCGCTCACCGACGAGCAGCGCGCGAAGATCGTGTCGCAGGTACCGCTGGGCCGTTACGCGAAGCCCGAGGAGATCGCCGCGACGGTGCGGTTCCTCGCCTCGGACGAAGCCTCGTACATCACTGGAGCCGTCATCCCGGTTGACGGCGGACTGGGAATGGGTCACTGATCACCATGAGCGGAATTCTTGAGGGCAAGCGCGTCCTGATCACCGGTGTGCTGATGGAGTCCTCCATCGCCTTCCACACCGCGAAGCTGGCCCAGCAGCAGGGTGCGGAGATCATCCTGACCGCGTTCCCGCGGCCCACGCTGACCGAGCGCATCGCCAGGAAGCTGCCGAAGCCCACCAAGGTCATCGAGCTCGACGTCACCAACGAAGAGCACCTCGGGCGTCTCGCCGACGTCGTCGGCGAGGAGCTGGGCGGCCTCGACGGCGTCGTGCACTCCATCGGCTTCGCGCCGCAGGACGCCCTCGGCGGCAACTTCCTGAACACGCCGTTCGAGTCGGTCGCCACGGCCATGCACGTCTCGGCGTTCTCCCTGAAGTCGCTGACGATGGCCTGTCTGCCGCTGATGCAGAACGGCGGCTCCGTCGTCGGCCTCACCTTCGACGCCTCGTTCGCCTGGCCGCAGTACGACTGGATGGGCCCGGCCAAGGCCGCCCTGGAGGCCACCAGCCGTTACATGGCCCGAGACCTGGGCAAGCAGAACATCCGCTGCAACCTCATCTCCGCCGGCCCCATCGGCTCCATGGCCGCCAAGTCCATCCCGGGCTTCGGCGAGCTGGCCTCCGTGTGGGACACCCGCGCCCCGCTGGAGTGGGACCTGAAGGACCCGGAGCCGGCGGGCAAGGGCGTCGTCGCCCTCCTGAGCGACTGGTTCCCGAAGACCACGGGCGAGATCATCCACGTGGACGGCGGCCTGCACGCCATCGGCGCGTAAGCGCTTACGCGCGGTACCGGCGCCCCGTTTCCCGCACCGCGCGGGGAGCGGGGCGTCCCCCGTTCGGCCCAGTCGGCCGGGCGGCCGGGACCCCCTGACCGGCACGCTGGGAGGACGCACCGCCCGCCCCGTAGCCGTTCGGCCGAGGAGGTCCCCTTGTGCGCCTGTCCCGCCGCTTTGCTCCGGTGTTCGCCGCTGTCGCTCTGGCCCTGGCCGTCCCGCACGACGCGCTGTCCCTCTCGCGCGCGGAGAGGGTGAACGAGGGGTCCCGGCCGGCCGCCGCGGGCGAGGACGCGCGGAAACCCGCCGTGCCCCAGCCGTTCGGCGCCGAGTGCCGGACCACCGTCACCGGTTCCCAGGTCGTCGCGTACTGCCACAACCCCTATGTGGGCACCGACCACGTCGCTCTGCACGTCGAGTGCGCCCGCTGGTGGGACATCGACACCGACGGCACCCCGGTCGAGGTCGGACCGGCGATGACCGTCCGGCTGACCGGCCGCTGCTGGAAGGAGATCCGCACGGTCTGGATCACGCACGAGAAGTGACACCCAGTGCCGGCCGGGCCCGCCGGCCGCCCGTGCCTGGTCCCGGCCGTGCCTACTCCCGGCCGGCCGGCCGGCCCGGCCGGCACTGGAAGGGATAGCTCGCGGCCTCCGCGGCCGCCGCCTCCGTGTCGCCCGCCCTGATCGCGTCGACGAGCAGGGCATGGTCCATGTACGACTCCGGAGTCAGCTCCTTGCCGACGTCCACGCGCAGCCAGTCGCGCAGCACCTCGCCCAGATCCGCGTACATCGCCGTCATGACGTCGTTGTGGGACGCGGCCACCACCGCCAGGTGGAAGGTCGCGTCGGCCGTCACGAAGGCTTCCGCGTCGCCCGACTCCCAGGCCTCCTCACGGTGTACGAGGAGTGCCTCCAACTGCTTGAGATCGCGTTCCGTGCGCCGTTCGGCGGCCAGCCTCGCGGCGCTCGACTCCAGCGTGGACCGCAGTTCGGCGATGTGCCGGGGGTCGGCGTCCGCGAACCGGCGGTGCATCACCCCGGCCAGCTCGCTGGTCGCCACGACATAGGTCCCCGACCCCTGCCTGATGTCCAGCAGCCCGTTGTGGGCGAGCGCCCGGACCGCCTCGCGCACGGTGTTGCGGGCGACGCCGAGCTGGTCGACGAGCTCCGGCTCGGTGGGGATGCGCGAGCCGACCGGCCACTCGCCCGAGGTGATCTGGTTCCGCAGCTCGGCGATGACCTGCTCGGACAGGGCCGAACGGCGGGGATGGCTCAGCGGCATGACGGTCCTTCGTACGGGCCCGGGTGTGATCGTTCGCGCGGGGCCGGAGGTTCCGGAGATTAACGCAGCGCGATTGGACACCCAATCATCCCATGATTCTATGATGGGCCTCATGGTCCCCGAGGAAACCCGCACGCCGACGCGTCCCCCCGCGATACACCGCCCCACCCGGAGCACGGCACCCGCGACGCCCCACCCGCGCGCGTGGACGACACGGCTCGTGGTCGCCGGCATCGTCCTCGCCGCCCTCAACCTGCGCCCGGCCATCACCAGCCTCGGCGCCCTCCTCGAAGAGGTGCGCGGCGGCCTCGGCATGAGTGGCAGCGTCGCCGGACTCCTCACCTCCGTGCCGCCCCTGTGCTTCGCCCTCTTCGGCGTGACCGCACCGCGGCTCGCCCGCCGCTTCGGGGCCGCTGCCGTCGTCTGCGCGGGCATGGTCGCCATCACCACGGGCCTGGCCGTGCGGCCGTACATCGGGGGCACGGCCGGCTTCCTGGCCGCCAGCGCCCTCGCGCTCATGGGCATCGCCGTCAGCAACGTCCTGATGCCGGTGATCGTCAAGCGCTGGTTCCCCGACAAGGTCGGCTCCATGACGGGCCTGTACTCGATGGCCCTCGCCCTCGGCACGTCCGCCGCCGCGGCGGCGACCGTGCCCATGACCGACGCCCTCGGGGGCGACTGGCGCTCCGGCCTCGTGGTGTGGGCGGGCCTCGCGGCGGCGGCGGTCCTGCCGTGGATCCTGCTGGTACGAGCCCGGGGCGCGGTCCCCGGCACCGGCGACCGCGCGCCTGAGGCAGCCGCGGGCCCCGGCACCGGCACGAGTACCGGCACCGCGACCGCGTCCCGCGCCGACGTCACGAAGTCCTCCGCCACCCCCGTGGCCCGCCCCGAACCCGGGGGACTGCGCATCACCCGCAGTCGCACCGCCTGGGCCCTGGCCGTCTTCTTCGGTCTCCAGGCCACGGCGGCCTACATCACGATGGGCTGGATGGCTCAGATCTTCCGCGACGCGGGCGTCGCCGCGAGCACCTCGGGGCTGCTCCTCGCCGTCACGATGGTGATGGGCGTTCCGCTCGCCTTCGTCATCCCACGCCTCGCCACCCGCCTGCCCCGGCAGGGGCCCATCGTGGTCGCCCTGGGCCTCTGCGGACTCGCCGGATACGCGGGCCTCTACCTGGCCCCGGCGGAGGGTGCCTGGGCCTGGGCCCTGCTGCTCGGCATCTCCAACTGCGCCTTCCCCCTGGCACTGACCATGGTCGGCATGCGCGCCCGGACCGGCGCCGGTGTCGCGCAACTGTCGGCGTTCGCCCAGAGCACCGGGTACCTGATCTCGATCCCGGGCCCGCTGCTCGTGGGCGTGCTCTACCAGCACAGCGGCGGCTGGGGCCTGCCGATCGCGCTGATGGCCGGGCTGATGATCCCGCAGATCGGGGTCGGCATCCTGGCGGGCCGCGACCGCACGGTGGAGGACGAGGCCGCCGGCTGACCCCGGCTCCCGGAAACGGGCCCCGGCGACGGCACGGCGGACCAGGAGTGCGAGACTGACCGCATGCCTGTGCTCGACCCGAACCCCCAGAACGGCCAGAAGAAGCTGCTGCTCGTGCTCGGCGCGATGCTGGCCATCACGGTGATCATCGGCATCATCGCCTCCATCGCCTCCCCGTGACCGGCGGAGCCCCGAGCCCGGCGGCCTCGTCCCGATCACCGAATCCGGCGGACCGGTACTGAGCCTGGTACTGACCGCCGAGACGGGCGAACCGGTACCGACCGCCGTCGCACCGGTGCCGTGACACCCCGTACGCCCCTTTGGCCCGCCCTGTCGGCGACGTCGGCCGGCCGCCGGCCCCGGAGGTGGGGATAACCCCCCATCCCCTAGGGGGTGAGTGTCAGGGTCAAGTGGGTGGATCACCGGATGGGCCGAGAGCGGCGCATTCCGTAGCTTCGAATCGTGACCGCGAACCGCGGCCAGGGACCACTCGAAGACTCACGGAGGCGGCATGTCGGCCCCTACGCACACCCGGCCCCACCCGGCGACCACGGGCCGCGTCGACATCCGGCTGCCCTGGTGGGCCCTCGCCCTGCCCACGCTCTCCTTCGTCGTCCTGCTGCTCATGATCCTGAACCCGGCGGACGCGCACGCCGCGACCGGCGACCCGGCGATCACCCACCTGTTCGAGCGCGTCCAGCAAGCGGTCCTGCACAACGCCTCCTGAGCGGCGTACCGCGGGCCCGCAGCCGCAGACCCGCGAGCCCGGCCCCATCGCACCGCGCCCCCTCGGCGGGGATGCCATCACCCCTGACGGCGCACGGGTTCACCCGCGCCGGGGGACCACATCAACTCCCTGAGCCCCATGGCATGTTTCGTGCGAAGCTGGGACGCATGAGCGTCGCAGAACCCCGCAGAATCGTCCTCTTCCGGCATGCGAAAGCCGACTGGCCGCAGATGTCCGACCATGAGCGGCCGCTCGCCGACCGGGGCCGCATGGACGCCGCCATCGCCGGACGCAAGCTGGCCGACAGCGGCATCCCCCTGGACCTGGCCCTCTGCTCCACCGCGATCCGGACCCGCGAGACATGGAAGCACGCCGTCCTGGAGCTCCCGCACCGGCCGAAAACGGTCTACGAGGAGCGGATCTACGACGCCTCGCCCGGCGAGCTGATCGCCGTGATCAACGAAACCCCGGACGACGCCCAGAACGCGATCCTGATCGGCCACAATCCCGGTATGCACGGCCTCACCGAGATCCTGGCGGGCCGGGCGGAGGGTGACTGCCGCGCCCGGATGAACGCCCACGGCTTCCACACCGCCGCGTTCGCGGTCCTCACCTTCGACGGCCCCTGGAAGTCCCTCGAACCCGGATCGGCGGCCCTGACCGACTACTGGGCTCCGACGGAGTGAACCCGCCCCGACGACGGACGGGGGCCCGGCACCATGGCGGTGC
>NZ_JBSFZS010000144.1:0-16902 GCF_053600395.1 Streptomyces sp. NPDC005070
GCGCGCCATTTCGTCCTGCACCCCCGGGTCGACGGGGACGAGCCCGCCCGCCACCCGGACGCCCCCGGCGAGAGGGTGGTTCGAGGAGCCGCGGATCAGGTGGACTTGATCCTGAAGTCGGCGCCGTTCTTCGAGTTCACCGTGGTGGAACCCACGTACCAGGCGTGCAGGGTGTGGGTGCCGCGGGACAGCTTCGGCAGCTTGACGGTCACCTTGCCGCCGCTCAGGGTGCCGGTGGCGATGACGTGCGAGCCTTCGTAGATGCGGACCGTGCCGGTCGGCGTGGTGCCGGTCGCGGTGACCTTGACGCCGACCTTGGCCTGCGAGAGGTGGCTGATCGAGGCCGGCGCCGTGGTGCCGACGCTCGGGGCCGCCTTCGAGACGGTCACCGAGGTGGTCGCGTTGGACGTCAGCAGCTTGCTGTTGCCGGCGTACGACACCGTGAGGTTGTGCTTGGCGACCTTCAGGTGGCTGGACAGGCTGACGGAAACCTTGCCGGTGCTGTCCAGGGTGCCCGTGCCGAGCGTGGTGGTGCCTTCCTTCACGGTGACCGTGCCGGTGGGGACCACTCCGTGCGTGTCGGTGACCGTGACGGCGACCTTGGGGGTCTTGCCGTACGCGGTCGTCGCGGTGGTCGCCTTCAGGGTGGTCGTGTACTTGATGTCGCCGGTCCAGGTGGCGACGGCACCGCTGCCGTTGAGGTTGGCGGCGGAGACCGTGGCGGTGTAGTGGCCGAGGGCCAGACCGCTGAAGGTGTACGACGTGGTGGTGGCCGGGACGTCCTTGACGGCCACGACGGCGCCGTCCGAACCGGTCAGGGTCACGCGGTAGTCGGTGACGGGGAGGCCGGTGGCGGCCGGGGCGGTCCAGTTCAGCTTGACGCTGCCGTCGCCGCGGGTCCCGCTCAGGGACGGCGCGGCCGGAGTGGCGGCGTCGACGCCGGACTCCTCCAGGCCGCCGAGCTTGGCGTGCTTGGCGAGGTTGACCGAGCCGTTGTAGGACTCGTTCACGAAGCCGAACTTGGCGATGACGCCCTCGGCGGCGTCGGAGGCGAGGCCCGCCTCGTGCGCGCCGCTGGTGACGAAGACGTCGTAGAGGTCCTTGTCGAAGAAGATGCTGGTCGGGTCGATCGCCCGGCTCGGGACGACGTTGTAGACGTCGCGGCCGAAGGTGGCGTTCTCGTAGTAGGCGCCGACGGGGGCGAGCTTGCCGTTCACGGTGGCGACCGGGGTGGTGGCGCCGGTGTCACCGGGAAGCTGCACGGCGGCCAGGTGGGCGCCGGCGGCGGCCGCGGTGGTGCTGAAGTCCGGGGAGATGCCGTTGTTCTGGGCGATCCAGCTTCCCACCGAGAACGGGACGAGCGCGCCGTCCGCGTCGAGGGCGCCGTTGGCCTGGTTCTCCTGGACGGTCGCGACGGTCGGGGAGAGCGTGGCGTCGGTGAGGCCGATGGCGCCGAGGAAGAACTTGCGGGTGCCGGAGCCGCTCTGCGGGATCTTCGGGTGCACGGTCTGGCCGCCCACCTCGGTCAGCGTGCCCGAGTAGATGTCGTGGAGCTGGTCGACGGTCAGCGTGTTGAGGGCCGAGCCGCGGACGGCGACGCCGACCGCGTCCCGCGCGAACGGGATGTAGGTGAAGGCGGTTCCGGAGGTGCTCGGGCCGCTGGAGGAGCGGGCGAAGTCGACCTGGCCCTTGATGGAGACACCCGAGCTGTCGGGGTACTTGTCGCCGGTCAGCGACATGCTGAGGGCGAGGCGGCCCTTGCCGGAGCCGTTCGGGCGCTGGAAGGTCGGGCCGCCCGTACGGGTCTGGATGTTCGAGGTGGTGGAGCCGGTGCCGGGCTCGATCGCGTCGTACGAGGCGATGCCCGCGCCGGTGGCCGACTTCACGGCGGTGGCCGTGTAGGAGTTGCCGTTGACGGTGTCGCCGGCCAGGGCGTTGAGCACGTCCTGGGTGGTGTCCGAGCCCACGCCGACGAGGCTGCGGAAGGTTCCGGCGGGGGTGGGGTCGGCGGACGCCGGGCTCGCCAGAGCCAGCGTGCCGGACACCACGGCGGCGGCGACCATGGCCGCCGAGAGGCGCGTCGTGCGCATTGAGAGTCTCCAGAGGGTGTGCGAGGTGACGTCGGGTGGATCTGGCAGGGTGGTACGGGCCGTCCGCCCCGACTGCCTTTCGGGGCGGGCGGCCGTCTGTGGGGAGCGGGGCCCGGCGGGCCCACGCTCCGGTGGCTCAGCTCCGGCCCGAGGGCAGCCGTTTGCGCAGCCACTCGGGCAGGGCGACCGCGGGGACGGTCACCGCACGGCCGCCGGGCAGCGGGACGCGCAGCGGGAGGCGGAGCCTGCCGCCGCCGGCGAACGGCGCGCCGATGCCGGCGACGGCGCCGAGCGCGGCTCCGACCGGGACGGCGTACCGCAGGGAGTTGGCCGGGTCGTCCGGCGTGGTGCCCAGCGCGGTGGTCTCCACGGCCTTGCCGCCGTCGTAGGACGCGGCGGCGCTCGGCTTCGAGCTCGCGCCGGCGCTCGGTGTGGCACCGCTGCCGCCGTCGCCGCCCGTGGAGCCGCCCGTGGAACCGCCGGTGCCGGTGTCGTCCGTGCCGCCGCCGGAGCCGCCGGACACCGCGGAGTCGCTGCCGCCCGTGGTGCCGCCGCTCGATCCGCCGGTGGAACCGGAGCCGGAGGGTGTCGGGGAGGGTCCCTTGTAGTCGACGAGGGCGTCGGCGGCCGTGGTCGCCTTGGTGCGCAGGGCGGCGGAGAGCGGGGCGTAGCCGCCCGGGAGCAGGCCCGGGTCGGCGCCGCTGGTCTGTCCGTCACCGGCGGCGTACCGCAGCAGGGCCGCGTAGTCCTTACGGGCGGCCGCGTCGATCCCGGCCGGCCTGACGGCCGCGTAGACGAGCTGGGCGAGCGGGTAGGCGCCCTCCGCGCCGGCCGTGGCCGGGGTGATCTCGGGGGCTCCGGAGCCGGTGACACCGGTGGCCGCCGCGGTCAGGGACGAGGCGGAGGGGCCGACGAACGTGCCGGCGGTGTTGCGCAGCCGGGCTGTCTGAAGGCCGTAGCGCGCGGCGGAGGCCGCGTCGGTGACGGTGATCACGAACCGGGAGCCGACCGTCTGGGGGCCGGGGCTCTTGAAGGACGGCGGGTTGGCGAGCGCGTCCCAGCTCGACTTCCAGAGGGTGTCGGCGCGCCGGGTGTGCAGGGCGCCGGAGTGCATGTCCTCGACGTAGGGGTGGAAGTCGGTCATGCACTGCTTGACGGTGGCGTCGGTGCCCGGCGGGATCGTGCACCAGGGGTCGCTCTTGGGGTAGTCGTCGGAGTTCGCGGGGTCGAAGGCGATGCCGGTCGGGTTACGGGACGCGGTGGTGCTGTAGTACGGGTTGACCTTGGCGCCCCAGGCGTCCGTCTCGCCGGCGAGGAAGCCGCGGGCGTCCTTGTCGGCGAGGATCCACTGCCACAGGGCGCGGGCGGAGTCGCTGTGCCCGAGCGAGGTGATCAGGTCGGTGTCGGTGGACGGGGTCTCGGAGACCGACAGGTCCGCGAACTCGGGGTTCAGGGAGATGAACTCGGGGTCGCTCGCCAGGCCCGCGGAGTTGTTCTTCGCCCAGTCGTAGCCGGTGGCCGCCGCGTCACCGAGGACGGCTCCCCAGGGCGAGTTGCGGTAGGACTCGGTGAGCAGTTTGGCGACCAGGCGCGGGGTGAGGTCGACGGACTCGACCTTGGTTCCGGCGAGTTTGCGGATGGAGTCCGGCGCGCCGGCCTTGGGTCTGCGTTCGACGGTGAAGCCGATGACGGTTCCGGAGAGCGCGACGGGCGCGTACACGGTCTGGCCGGAGGGTGCCGTGGTCCCCGTGTCGGCTCCGAGGGCGCGGGTGGTGAAGGCGAGTCCGGAGGAGCCGTCGGCGGTGAGGCGGGCACGGGTGTCCGGCTCGCCGAGCTCGGTGTAGCCGTACACCGTGCCGGTCGGGCACAGGGCCGCCTGCCAGCTCGTCATGGCGTCGGCGGCGAGCTCGCTGCCGATGGTGGCGCGCTCGTCGGCGCCGAGGGCGCAGTTGGTGCCGACGGAGTTGAAGCCGAGCGGGATGGCCACCCGGTTCTTCCAGTTGGTGGAGGAGACGGGGGATCCGGCGTTGACCTGGCTGTGGTCGGCGTACGGGCTGCCGTCCAGGTCGAGGTGGCCCTGCGGGACGATGACCAGCCAGCAGGAACGGGGCTTGGTGCCCCCGTTGACCGTGACCGGCACACCGCAGCCCAGGTGCGGGGCCTCGTTGGCGGTCTGGACCTCGAAGTACTCCTTTCCGGTGCCGTCGGCGCCGGTGCGGGCGAAGTCGACCTCGTTGGTGGTGTTGCGGTTGAAGAAGGCGTTGTTCTGGGTGCCGGAGGTGATCACCGTGCCGTCGACGGACTTGAAGGGCACCTCGCCCGGGGCGTTGGGGTTGGCGGCCCCGTACCGGTCGTCCTGGCCGTAGTTGGCGGGGTCGGCGCTGTAGAAGACCTTGCGGGTGTCGTCGTAGTCGTTGCCGGGCCAGCTCCCGCGGTCGGTGGTCGGCGAGGCGCCGTACTGGCACTGGGTGCGCGAGGGGCCCGGGTTGGACTGCACCGTGCCGTCGTCGTCGCCCCAGCACTGCATGATCTGCACGAAGTCGGTGTTGAACAGCGTGCCGGCGAACGTGGTCGGGGTGCCGCCGGACCAGGAGACCGTGACCGCCTGACTGGTCAGGTGGGTGGTCTGGTCGACGGTGAACCTCATGTCCTTGAACTCGCCGCGGCCGGAGACCGTGACGGCCGAGGAGCCGGTGGCGGTGCCCGCCGCGGAGGCGGGGGCGGCGGCCTGGGCCACGCCGAGTCCGGCGAGGGCGCCCGCGGCCGCGCCCGCGACGACGCGCAGGAGCAGCCGGCGCATGCGGAGCATCGCGTTCCCACGTGTCCGCGAGCCCATGACCGCCGCCCGCGCGCCACCGGGTCCGGCGCTGTCGGCTCCCGTGGTGCGGGAGCCGGCGGTGCGTGCTCCGGTCGTGCGGGAGCCGGTCGGGCGGGAGTCGGTGATGCGTGCTCCGGTCGTGCGGGAGCCGGTGATGCGGGGTCTCATCGCTTCTGCCCCTCTCCGGAGTCCTTGCCCGCGCCGCGCCCGGCGATCGCCCGGGACACCACGGAGGGCAGCAGGACGAGGCCGAGGACCAGGAAGGCGGCGATCAGCATCAGCGTCTGGGTGCTGGACCAGCCCTGGCTGCCGGACACGGAGACCGGCTGGGCGAGCGCGATGGTGTCGGCCGCCGCGCCGGACCCGCCGGTGCCGCCGCCGCTGCCGCCCGAGGAACCGGTCCCCGAGCCGCCGCCCGAACCGGGCGAGAGGGTCTGGCCGGTGTCCGGGTCGACGACCGGTTCGGCGCTGCCGCCGGTTCCGCCTCCCGTGGCGGTACTGCCGCCGCCCGAACTCCCGCCGCTGCTGCCGCCGGTGCTCCCTCCGGTGGAGCCGCCCGAGGTGGAGCCGCCGCTCGTACCGCCGGTGGAGCCCGAACCGCCCGAGCTGCCGCCCGCCTTGGCGCCACCACTGCCGGTGGTGCAGGGCGCGGCGCCCTTCTTGTCGCAGGCCGCCGGGTAGGGGGCGGTGTCGGCGAGCTTGTTGTGCCCGTCGCTGGAGAAGGTCGGGTTGTTGCAGCCCTTGATGTTGACGCTCTGGGCCTGCACGCCCGGGATGCGGCGGATCTGGTCGAAGCCCGCCTTGACGAGGTTGATCGGCAGCGGCGAGTAGCCGAGTGAGGGCGCCTGCTGCTGGCCCTGGCACATGAAGTAGTACGAGAACGCGCCGAGCGTCTTGCCCTTGGCCTTGGTGAAGGTGCCCTGCACCTTCAGGGGCAGGATCATGTACGAGTAGCTGGACAGCGGGTAGTTGCGCCGGTCGGAGTCGTTGTAGACGCCCTCGAGCTTCTGGGTCAGGTAGTCCGCGGAGTTCCTGTCGGTGTTGATCTTCGCCTTGAGCAGCGAGACCGCGACGTTCTGCGGGGTCGGCTCGGTGTAGTAGCCGGCGTGGTTGAGGACCTTGGCGACCGGATAGTGCGCGTTCAGGGCGTACGAGTAGTTGACGTACCCGATCGCGCCCTCGCCGTAGTTCTGGGCGACGTAGCCCGCGACGCCGAGGTCGCCGGACTGGGCGATCATTCCGGAGACGGTCGGGTAGTACGAGGTCTGCCCGCAGGCTCCGGAGCGGCCGACCTTGCGGCAGTAGGCCTGCCACAGCGACTTGTGCTGGTTGGCCATCCACATCGTGAACTGGGCGGTGGAGCCCGAGCCGTCGGAGCGTACGACGGGGACGATGGTGCGGTGCGGGAGCTGGATCCCCGGGTTGTCGGCCTTGATGACCGGGTCGTCCCAGGTCTTGACGGCACCGGTGAAGATCTTGGTGACCACGTCGCCGGACAGGCGCAGGTTGGTGACCCGCTTGCCGTTGACGGTCAGGTGGTACATGAAGACGGTGCCGCCGGCCACGATCGGCATGTAGGCGTACGACCCGGACGCGGGCCGCTCGGCGGCCGAGCCGTCGGTCGGGTGCGTCTGGAACGGGATGTCCGAGACGGCGAAGTCGACGGTGCCGCTGAGGAACTGACGGCGGCCGTCGGAGGATCCGGTGCCGGCGTAGCTGATCCGCATGCCGTACTGGTTGACGGCGCGCCGCCATTCGTCGACGGCGTTCTCGGCCCAGGTGGAACCGGCGCCGGATATGGGCGTGTAGCTCTCCGCCGCGGCGGGGGCCGCCAGCGGGCCGGCCAGCAGCGCGGCGATCACGCCGAGCAGCGCGCCGAGCGTCCCGAGCGCCCGAAGGCGCCCGAGGGCGGTGTGGAGGTGGCTGCGCATCAGTCGGTCTCTCCGGTGGCGGGTGCGGACGGGGCGTCTCCCGCGGGATGCGGTTCCCCGGGGGTCTCGAACAGGGACAGGCCGGGCGCGTGCAGGTCCTCGAAACGCCGGACGTCCTGGCGCGAGGCGCGTGCGGTACGGCGGGCCTGACGCTTGGTCTGGTGGCCGGGGCCGCGTCCGCCGATGACCCGGGCGATCACGAACAGCACCAGGACGAGGGCCATCAGGACGGCGGCGGCGCCGAAGCCGCGGGCGATGTAGGCGGGCTCGGGCGACTTGACGAAGTTGAAGACCGCGAGCGGCAGCGAGACCATCGGCCCGCTCGTCGCGTTCACGTTGAGCGCGGTGGTGAAGCCGGCAGTGAGCAGGACGGGCGAGGTCTCGCCGATCCCCCGGGCGGTGCCGAGGATGACTGCGGTGGCGAGGCCGGAGCGGGCGGTGGGCAGCACGACGTGCCACACCGTGCGCCAGCGCGGCGCGCCGAGCGCCTCAGCGGCCTCGGTGAGGTTGCCGGGCACCAGGCGCAGCACCACGTCGGAGGCCCGGATCACGATCGGCAGCATCATCACGCTGATCGCGAAGCCGGCCGCGAGTCCCGACTTCTGCATGCCGAGGCCGAGGATCCAGGTGGCGTACACCATCAGACCGGCGACGATCGAGGGCAGCGCGGTCATCGCCTCGACGATCGTGCGGACGAACCGGGAGAACCGGCCCGGGATCTGGTTCAGATAGACGGCGCAGGCGAGGCCCAGCGGCACGGTGATCGCCAGCGCGATGGCGATCATGGTGAGGGTGCCGAGCATCGCGTGGGCGATGCCGCCGTGGGTGAGCGGGTCGAGAGGGCCCGCCGCCTGCATGTCCTGGGTGAAGAAGTTGGCGTGCGGCAGTGCCTCCCGGCCGCGCCAGGCGGTGAAGCCGACGACCATGAACAGGCCGGAGAACAGCAGTGCGGCCGCCGTCCACAGCACGACCGTCATGACCCGGTCGCGTACGGCCTGGCCGTCCTCGTCGAGCCCGGTGAGCACCGCGTAGATCGCCAGGAAGGCGAGGTAGGTGGTGACGGTGAAGCCCAGCGCGCCCGAGAACGGGGCGAGTTGGCCGAACAGCAGGACGGTGACGCAGAGTCCGGCGGCGGCGGCACCGCACAGGGACAGCACTCCGGTGCGGGTGACCCCGCCGATGCGGCGCGGCCGGAGGGGCTCCGGCGCGTGCTCCACCGCGTTGTCCGTGCCCACGGGAGCCGCGTCCGGCACGGCGGTCGGAATGGTCTCTTCGATGACGGTCATCTCATGCCTCGCTCTGCGCGCCGGAACGGCTGCGGGCCACCACGGTGGAGGCGGTGAAGTTGACCGCCAGGGTGAGCAGGAACAGCGCCAGGCCCGCCGCCATCAGCGCCGACATACCGAAGTCGGAGGCGTCGCCGTAGTGCAGGGCGATCAGCGAGGACACCGAGTTGGAGCCGGTCTGCAGGATGTGCGGCTGGATGACGAAGACCGGCGAGATGATCAGGTAGACCGCGATGGTCTCGCCGAGCGCCCGGCCGAGCCCGAGCATGGTGCCGCCGATCATGCCGCCCTTGCCGTACGGCAGGACGACCGAGCGGATCATGCCCCAGCGGGTCGCGCCGAGCGCGTAGGCGCCCTCGCGTTCGCCGGCCGGGGCCTGCGAGAAGACCTCGCGCATCACCGAGCACTGGATCGGGGCGACCATCAGCGCGACGACGATCCCGGCGACGAAGGTGGACGCGGTGAACACGCTCTCGGTGGCGAGCGGTTCGCCCGGCTGGGTGCCGTCCACCTTGAACAGGGGGATCCAGCCCAGCCATTCGGACAGCCAGCGCGACAGGCCGATGACGTGCTGCTGGAGGAAGAACAGCCCCCACAGTCCGTAGACCACCGACGGGACGGCCGCCATCAGGTCGACCATGGTCACCAGGGTGCGGCGCAGTTTGCGCGGGGCGACGTCGGAGATGAACAGCGCGGTCCCGACGGCCAGCGGTACGGAGATCACCACCGCGACGAGGGCGATGAGGACGGTGCCGGTGAGGACGGCCGCGATGCCGAAGTTGTGGACGTCCGGCTGCCATGCGGCGGTGGTGAGGAAGCCGAAGCCCCGGGCGCGCAGCGCCTGACCGGCCCTCAGGAGGAGGAAGAGTCCGACCCCCGCCATGACGGCGAGGACGGCGATGCCGGTGGCGGTGAGCTGGTAGCGGAAGACGCGGTCACCGAGCCCGCGGGCCGCGTTGAGCCGCCGGGGAGCGAGTGCGCGGCTCTCCGTCCCGGACCCCGGTCCGGCCGGCCCCTGTCTGCCGGACGTCGATTCCTTGGACTCGGATCCTCCGAGCTCTGCCCCTCCGGGCTCTGCTCTTCCGGACTCCGGTCTGTCGGACTCCTCTTGCGCGGACGCCACCTGCTGCCCCCCACTCCGGAAACGGAATCGCCGCGCGACCGACGGCCGGTACCGCGCGCAGCGATTCAATGGCCGGATCGTGTCGCCCTAACGCGCGCGTTGTGGAGAACTGGTGAACAGCACACGACCGTTCGGTGCGTTCGTCGTGGAGGATGGGCGGAGGGCGGTCCTGATGATCCGCGTAGATCGCGGTATGGACCAACGGCAGAGCCCGGCGCGGTGCGCCGGGCTCTGCATGCCTGAATGTGCTGGTGGCTTGAACTAGAGGGTGGATACCGCCGGGAGACGGTGGACGTCCCGGGCGGTCCCGGTGACCCCGGACAGGAAGCCCTGGGCCCGCGGTGAGGCGTTCTCCGTCAGCCAGGCCGGGTCGATGTCGCAGACCGCGACCCGCACCTCGGTGCCGGCCAGGGCGAGCGGCAGCGTGTGGACGACCGTCGACGGGAAGCTCAGGATCGTGCGGCCTATGGGGCCGCGCCGGGCGATCAGTTCGAGCGGCAGGTCGGGACGGACGATCTCCAGGCCCGTCTCGGCGGCCAGCCGGTGCAGTTTGTCCGCGCTCTCGCGGCGGTGCGCGAAATAGCGGGTCGCGCCGTGCGCCTTGGCGAGCGAGCGGACCGCGTCCAGGTAGCGGTCGGGGTCGACCACGCCCGTCTCGACGAGCGAGGTGCCGACCATGTCCGCGGTCCTGGTGATGCGCGGCGGGCCGAACCGGGCCCGGGTCCAGGAGAAGTCGTTGGGGGTGATCGTGACACCGTCCGGCGCCGATTCGATCGGCATCGAGGAGAAGACCTCGACCGTACGGTGCTCGCTGGGCGTCAGCCGGCGGCGGGCCGAGGCGGACACGGGGGCGAAGAGCACGTCCCGCGGGCCGGGGCGGCCGCCGCGCCGGTGCCAGCGCACCAGTCGTTCACCGCGGGCGAGCTGGGCGACGAACTCCATCGTCGCCGTGCCGTCGTCGACCACCACCAGGTCGCGCGCCTTGGTGATGGTCAGCAGAAGCTGCACGTAGCGGGAGAACGGGTCCCCCATCACGATCCGCCGGGCCCGGCGCAGCAGCCGCGCCAGTCCCCCGATGGTGTGGAAGGGGGCCGTGGTGCCGCCGCGCGCCTCCTCCCAGCGGACCGTGTGCCCCTCGTCGCGGGCCAGTTCCGCCATCCGGCGGAGCTGGCCGCGCGTCATCGGGTCGTTGGGTGACAGGACGACGAGGGTGAGCCCCGCGCCGGGCGCCGCACCGTTGTGGGCATGCGCGTGCGCCCACTCCAGCACGTTCAGGAGCTGTACCGGGCTCTCGACGAAGGCGAGAGTGGGGGAGCCGGCGGAACCGGCGCGGGGGCTCATCGACGTACGACCGTCCCGTCGTAAGGGATTCAGGGCGTTCAGACCGAGACGGGCTCGCCCGCGGCCGCGGCGATCTCGGCCTCGGCGACGACGCCCGTGACGCGGCGCAGCTTCTTCATCGGGCCGAGCTCGGAGTCGTAGACCTTCTTGACGCCGTCGCCGAGGGAGGCCTCGATGGTGCGGATGTCGCGGACGAGGCGGGTCAGGCCCTGCGGCTCGACGGAGGCGGCCTGGTCGGAGCCCCACATCGCGCGGTCGAGGGTGATGTGACGCTCGACGAAGGTGGCACCGAGGGCGACCGCGGCGAGCGTGGTCTGCAGGCCCGTCTCGTGGCCGGAGTAGCCGATCGGGACGTTCGGGTACTCCGCCTGGAGGGTGTTGATGACGCGGAGGTTGAGCTCCTCGGCCTGCGCCGGGTAGGTCGACGTGGCGTGGCACATCAGGATGTTGTCGCTGCCGAGGACCTCGACCGCGTGACGGATCTGCTTCGGCGTCGACATGCCGGTGGAGAGGATGACCGTGCGGCCGGTGCCGCGCAGGGCGCGGAGCAGCTCGTCGTCGGTCAGCGAGGCGGAGGCGACCTTGTGGGCCGGGACGTCGAACTTCTCCAGGAAGGCGACGGCCTCGGTGTCCCACGGGGAGGCGAACCAGTCGATGTTCTTGCTCTTGGCGTACTCGTCGATCTGGCGGTACTCGTCCTCACCGAACTCCACGCGGTGGCGGTAGTCGATGTAGGTCATGCGGCCCCAGGGGGTGTCGCGCTCGATGTCCCACTGGTCGCGCGGGGTGCAGATCTCCGGGGTGCGCTTCTGGAACTTGACGGCGTCACAGCCGGCCTCGGCGGCCGCGTCGATGAGCTTGAAGGCGTTCTCCAGCTCACCGTTGTGGTTGATGCCGATCTCACCCACGACGTAGACGGGGTGGCCAGGACCGGCGGTCTTCGAACCGAACTGACGCAGACGAGAGTTGGTGCTCATGGTGGAGAAGTTCCTTACTTGTCGAGGGAGTCGAGAGAAGGGCCGAGGATCCAGCTGGCGATCTCTCGGATCGCGCCGTCGCCACCGGGGACGGTGGTGACCGCGCGTGCGGCGCCGCGCACGACGTCGTGGGCGCTCGCGACCGCCACGGGCCAGCCCACGAGGGCGAAGCACGGGAGGTCGTTGACGTCGTTGCCGACGTAGAGCACGCGCTCAGGCGCGATGCCCTGCTCCTCGCACCACTGCTTCAGTGCGAGGTCTTTCCGGTCGATGCCGTGGAGGACCGGGATCTTGAGCTTCCGGGCCCGGGCGGCGACGACCGGGTTCTGTTCCGTGGACAGGATCAGCATCGTCAGCCCGCTCTTGCGGAGGGCGGCGATACCGAGGCCGTCCCCGCGGTGCACGGAGACGAACTCCCGTCCGTCGGAGTCGATCAGCACCCTGTCGTCGGTCTGGGTGCCGTCGAAGTCGAGGACGACCGCGTCGATGTCGTCGGCGGTCGGAAGTGTGCCGGGCCGGTTCGCGTCGAAGAGCGGCGCGAGGGCCCGGGCGCGGGCGAGGTCGTGGGGGTCGTCGATCTCCAGCACGCGGGCCGGGTCGGTGCGCACGAGTTCGGTGCGGCCGAAGAAGCGGTGCTTCGCCTCGCGGAAGCCGGTGGCCTCCATCGCGTAGACGGCTCCGGTCTCCAGGAGGTCCTGGGGGCGGTCCTGGCGGCGCGGCCGGAAGGACTTGTCGTGGTTGACGCCGTAGCCGCCGCTGGTGGCGGTGTCGGCGACCAGGACGCCGGTGCGGCCGTCGACCGCCGCGTGCCCGGTCCCGGCGGCCACCGCGGCGGCGGGCTCGTCGTCCCCGTCGCGCCAGACGAAGCCGTGGAAGGGGGCCACGGTCAGCGCGGTGTCCGCGCCGTTCGTGACGATCGCGTCCACGACGCCGTCCACGTCCTCGCGGATGATGAACGGGCTGGTGCACTGCACGAGCAGGACCACGTCGACCGGGGAGCCGTGCAGCGCCTCGTGGGTGTCCATGGCGTGCAGGACGGCGGCCTCGGAGGTGGCGGTGTCCCCGGCGATGGCGGCGGGGCGCAGCACGACCTCGGCGCCGGCCTGGCGGGCGGCCGCCGCGATGGCCTGGTCGTCGGTGGAGACGACGACGTCCGTCACGAGGCGGGCGGCGCGGCACTCGCGCACCGCGCGGGCCACCAGCGGCACACCGCCTACGGGCAGGAGGTTCTTGGCGGGCACGCCCTTGGAGCCGCCGCGCGCGGGGATCACCGCGAGTACGCGGCGCGCCGGCGCGGCCTGGCCCGCTTCCGAGTTGGTCATGCGCTGTTCTCCTTGACGAGGGAGGTGAGGGAGGCGTGGGGGGCGAGGGGCGGCGGGCCGCCCGCTGTCGGGGTGCTCACAGTTCGCCCATCCGCCGGATCACCGGTGCCACGCGCTGGACGCCGTGGCGGTAGGCACCGCGGGCGGCCCGGCGCACGAACTGCCGTACGGGGCTGGGGTCCCGGTCCGCCGCCGGGGCGCCGGGCAGCGGGCTGCCGTCCGGGCCGAGGTGGTGGCGGGCGAGGATGCCGGGCAGATAGCCGGGCGCGGTGACGGGGGTGTAGTAGGGAGCGAGCGGCGGCAGCTCGTCCGCCGCGAGCAGTTCGGTGATGCGCTGCCGTGCCGCGTCGAAGGCCGTCTCGTACGATCCGTCGGCGGCGACGCCCTGCCGGGCCACCCACTCCGGGTCGGGCACCGGCCGGTGCCCCTCGTCGAGCTGGTCCCAGGAGGCGAGGCAGCCGGAGCCCACGAAGTGGTGGTTGCCGAGCGCCTCGCGCACCCCGAGGTCGCTGAGGACGACGGTGGGGATGCGCCGGTGCAGGGATTCCAGGGCGGCGGTGGAGCTGATGGTGACAAGCAGGTCGGTGCGGTCGAGGACCTCACCCATGTGCCCGTACACCAGGCGGAAGTTGGCCGGCGGGTCCGCCTTCTGCACCAGCTTCTGGTACGGCAACTCCTCGATGTGCGTGGTGTGTTCGCCCGGCTTGGAGCGCAGCTTGAGCAGGACCTCGCGGTCCGGGTGGAGCCGCGCGTGGCCGACGAGCCGGTCCAGCAGGTACGTACGGTCCTTGCGGCTCTCCGGTACGGAGGGCTGGGCGGCGAAGACGACCGTGTAGGGCGCGCGCCCTTGCTCCGCGGACGGGTCGTTCTCCGTGTACGCGGCCCCGCCGAGGAAGGGCAGCGCGACCTCGGTCACCGATCCGGCGTCCGCGCCGACTCCTTCGTACACGGCCCGGAAGCGGTCCGCGTCCTGGCGGGAGTTGGCGAGGACGAGATCCGCGCCGTGCCGCAGGAGCAGCCCGTCGGCGAGCTTCTCGTAGACGACGCCGACATAGCCGGTGACGACCAGGGGCCGCTTCGCGCGTCCTTCCCAGGCACGGGACAGGCCGTGCAGGACCGCCTGGACGGCTCCGCCGACCAGGGCGAGCACGACGACGTCGTAGACGTCGTCCTCCTTGCCCAGCTCGCGCAGGAACTCGAGGGCGGTGACCTCGCGGAGGGAGTCCGCGCGGACGCCTACCTCTTCGAGCTGGCGGGCGGTCGGGGTGGCACGGCCGCGCAGGAGGAATCCGTCGAGGCGGAGATCCGATCCGGCCGGGGAGATGCGGTTCGCGGTGAGCGATCCCCATTTCCACCGGGTGTCGGAATCCGCGAGGACGGCCACCCGCAGCGACTTCGAGGTACTTGCTGGCACGTCCTAGACGCTAGGAAGCCATTTCGAGGAGCGGCCCAACCTGAATACAACAAACGGTTAACAGCGCGTCGACGAATGGGGGATCAGCCCAGGATGAGCTGAGAAAACGACGTGGTTCACGGTACCGCCACGCGTCGTTCACCTTGCATCTCACCAACGGTAAAGACGAATGCCGGGCCGCCCCCTAACGTCACAGGGGTGGTCAAGCTCTCCGTCATCGTGCCGTTCTACAACGTGCAGCAATATGCGCCCGACACCCTGAAGAGCCTGCGTGCGAACGCACGGCAGGATTTCGAATTCATTCTCGTCGACGACTGCTCGCGCGACGAGACACCGGACATCCTCGCGCGCGCGGAGCGCGAGCTCCCGGGTGCGGTGTATGTCAGACACGAGAAGAACGGAGGACTGGCCACGGCCCGCAACACCGGGATCGACACAGCGCGTGGCGAGTACCTCACGTTTCTCGACGGGGACGACTGGCTCGCCCCCGGATACTACGAACAACTCGTGTCCTCCATCGAGGATCTGGGCTGCGACTTCGTCCGTACGGACCATGTCCAGTGCACCGCGCGGTCCCGCTCCGTCCACCGTGTCCCGCACGGCAGACGCGGGGTCGTCCTGAATCCCCGTGACGCCATCCTCCCCTCCGACCGTTCCACCTCCGTCGACTACGCCTACGCCTGGGCGGGCATCTACCACCGCCGGCTGGTCGACCGGGGGCTGCTCCACTTCACCGACGGGCTGCGCACGGCCGAGGACCGGCCGTGGATCTGGAAGCTGCACCGGGAGGCCGAATCCTTCGCCACGGTGGGGCTGCTCGGCGTGTTCTACCGGCGTGGCGTCGCCTCCTCCCTCACCCAGATCGGGGACGTGCGCCAACTCGATTTCATTCGCGCGTTCGACCAGGTCGTGGCGGAAACCGCCGAGGACCGGGACGCGGAGAAACTCCTGCCCAAAGCCGTGCGCACGTATTGCGCGATTATTTCCCATCACCTGGGATCCATCGAAAGGTTCGAGCCAGCGGTGGCACGGAAACTGAAGTCCATGAGTGCCGTCGCACTGCGCCGAATGCCCCAGGGCGTGCTCGACGAGGCCCTCGACTCGATGGACGTCCAGCGCGCCACCCGGCTGCGCCGGCTGCGCCGACGGCCCGCGCCCGCCGCGGGGGTGGCCGCGTGACCACCCAGATCTTCATGGCGTCGACGCTGTACGGCACGGCCACGCTCGCCGCGGCCCTCGACACCGACAGCTTCGGGCCCGCCGACCGGCGCATCCTGCTCGTCTCCAACAACGCGGCGACGCCGGAGACGACACCCGCCGTGGACGCGATGCCCGGCTTCGAGCGGCTGCGCGGCCGCTTCGACGACGTCATCTCGTGGAACGAGACCATCTCTCCGTTCCACCCGGGCGGCTGGGCTCCGCGCCCGGACGACGTCCCCCTGTGGGAGCGGCATCTGCGGCTCGCCTGGAACCTCGGCGACGACGACATCGAACTGGCCGTGGAGTCGATCCAGGTCAACCCGGCGCTCGGCGTCTCCCAGATCTTCATGGGCGCGCCCGTCACGGTGTACGCCGACGGCCTGATGAGCTACGGCCCCACCCGCAACAAGATCGACCCGCTGGTCGGCACCCGGGTGACCCGGCTGCTCCATCTGGACCTGGTCCCCGGCCTGAAGCCGCTGCTGCTCACCGAGTTCGACGTCGAACCGCAGATCGTGCCCACGGACGCGTTCGTGAAGGTGCTCGCGGAACTCGTCGACACCGGCGACGAACTGCCGTCGATGGACGAGCCGGCGCTGCTGCTCGGCCAGTACCTCTCGGCACTGGAGATCCTCACCGCCGAGGAGGAGGAGGAACTCCACGTACGGATGCTGAAGGGGGCCCTCGCGCTCGGCCACACCCGTGTGGTGTTCAAGCCGCATCCCTCCGCCCCGGCGCGCTGGTCGCGGATGCTGGAGAAGGAGGCCGAGAAGCTGGGCGCGGACCTCACGGTCCTCGACACCCCGGTGCTCGCCGAGGTGCTCTACCAGCGGATGCGGCCCGCGCTGGTCGTCGGCTGCTTCTCCACGGCGCTGCTCACGGCCTCCGCGCTGTACGGCCTGCCGGTCGCCCGCGTCGGGACCGGCTCGCTGCTGGACCGGCTCACCCCGTACGAGAACAGCAACCGCGTCCCGGTGACCATCGTCGACGCGCTGCTGCCCGCCCTGGCGGACGGCGCCGCGGTCACCGAGCGGCGCCCCGGCATGGACGTGGCGGACCTGACGCGGCTCCTGAGAGCCGTCGGCTTCGCGATGCAGCCGAAGATCTACCCCGACCTGCGTCCGGCGGCCGAGAGCTATCTGACGCACCAGCTCACCGAGGACACCTGGCGCTACTTCAAGCGCAAGCGCCTGACCTCGCTGGCGCTGCCCGGGGCGGTCCCGGCCCAGCTCGCCTTCATCCCGCGCAGCGCCACCGTGCGCCGGGTCGCCCGCAGGGCGCGCTCGCTGAAGCGGGCGGTGGGCCGCTGAGGCGGCGCACGCGTCCCGCGCGGGACACCAGGGCGGGCACCCAGGGCGACACCAGGCAGAGCGCGCACTCCGACGCCGGAACTCTCGTCT
>NZ_JBSFZS010000145.1:0-16830 GCF_053600395.1 Streptomyces sp. NPDC005070
CCCTCCTGGGCCGGGATGGGCAGGGTCACGATCTGCATGTTGACCTTGCGCAGCCGGTCCACGAACGGCACGACCATCGTGAAGCCGGGGGAGCGGACCTCGCCGGCCAGCCGCCCGAGACGGAAGACGACCCCGCGTTCGTACTGTTTGACGACGCGGGCGCCGGCGGCGACGTAGATGACCGAGGCGGAACAGGCCGCCGTGATCGCCACGATGAGTTCCTCGACCATGACGACCCCCTTCCGAGCCGCCTGACATGTCTGTCCATTCCACTCTACGTCGCGGGCGCGCGGTTGTTACCGGTCGGTGGGGAGGGGTTCCCGAGGCCGGTGGCGTGCCGCGGTACCAGGCGTACCGGGCGCGTGCGGGGCGTCGCCGGGCAGACGGGAGTGGTCAGCGGGATTTGGTCAGCGGGAGTGGTCGGACACGCCCTGGGCTCCCCGGCCCTCCACGAGACCCTTCGCGTCGCGGGCCAGCGCGGTCAGCCGGGAGATCGCGCGGAAGTACTTCTTGCGGTAGCCGCCGTTCAGCATCTCCTCGCTGAACAGCCGGTCGAAGGGCATCCCGGAGGCGAGGACCGGCACCTCGCGGTCGTACAGCCGGTCGGCGAGCACGACGAGCCGCAGCGCCGTCGACTGGTCCGGGACGGGCTGGACGTCGGTGAGGCAGACCGCCTTGAGCCCGTCGGTCAGGGCGCCGTACCGGCTGGGGTGGACCCGGGCGAGGTGGCCGAGCAGGTGCGGGAAGTCGTCCAGGGAGGCGCCGTCGGTGGCGTACGCGGCCTTGGTGACCTGCTCGTCGGAGAACGGGGCGGGCGCCTCGGGCAGACCGCGGTGGCGGTAGTCCTCGCCGTCGATGCGCAGCGACCGGAAGCGCGAGGAGAGGCCCTGGATCTCCCGCAGGAAGTCCGCGGACGCGAACCGGCCCTCGCCGAGCTTGCCCGGAAGCGTGTTCGAGGTGGCGGCGAGTGCCACGCCCGCGTCGACCAGCTTGCCGAGCAGGGTGGAGACGAGGACGGTGTCGCCCGGGTCGTCGAGTTCGAACTCGTCGATGCACAGGAGACGGTGCCCGGAGAGGGTCTGCACGGTCTTCTGGAAGCCGAGCGCGCCGACCAGGTTCGTCAGCTCCACGAAGGTGCCGAACGCCTTGAGCGAGGGCTCCGCGGGGGTCGCGTGCCACAGGGAGGCGAGGAGGTGGGTCTTGCCGACGCCGTAACCGCCGTCCAGGTACACGCCGCGGGGGCCGGCCGGCGTCTTCGGGGCCCCCTTGCCGAAGCCGAACAGCCGCCGCTTGGGCGCACCCACGGCGTGCGCCCCGCCGAGACCCGCGGCGAACGCCTCGAGGATCCCCACGGCCTCGGTCTGGCTGGGCTGGTTCGGGTCCGGGATGTACGTGGCGAAGCGGACCGAGTCGAAGCGCGGCGGCGGCACCATCTCGGCGACGAGCCGGTCGGCGGGGACGTGCGGCTCGCGGGCGCACAGGGACAGCGGGGCCGCTTCGGCTATCGGGTCGATCGCGGAGGCGGTGGAGGTGGACGACACGGTTCCCCACTCTATGCGCCGTGCCACACTGCACGTCATGCGACGCCTGTTCCCTGTGACCTACGAAACAGCAGCCCAGCCCTCCGGCGAGGCCTCCGGGACGGACGGGGCGGAGCGCGAGTGGGAGCTCGGGGAACTGGCCGAGGCGTACGCCTACCCCGACGTCCGCCTGCCCTGGCTCCGGGCCAACATGGTGTCCACGCTCGACGGTGCCGCCCAGCACGACGGGCGTTCGCAGCCCATCTCGAACGCCACCGACATGAGGATCTTCGGTGTCCTCAGGGGGCTCGCGGACGTCGTGGTCGTCGGCGCCGAGACGGTGCGGCAGGAGGGCTACCGGCCGGCACGCGCGCGTGAGGCCTTCGCGGCGCTGCGGGAGGCCGCCGGGCAGGGCCCCGCGCCCGCGATCGCGGTGGTCACGGCGAGCCTCGGCCTGGACTTCTCGCTGCCGCTGTTCACCTCGCCCCTGGTGCCCACGCTGGTGCTGACCGGTTCCGCGGCGGCGCCGGAGCGGATCGCCGAGGCCGAGCGGGCGGGCGCGCGGGTGGTGATCGCCGGCGACGGCATGGGGGTCGATCCCGCCCGTGCCGTACGCGCCCTGGGCGACCTCGGGCACACCAGGCTGCTGACCGAGGGCGGGCCCAGGCTGCTGGGTCAGTTCGTCGCGGCCGGTGTCCTGGACGAGATGTGTCTGACGCTGTCCCCGATGCTCGCCGCCGGCGACGCCCAGCGGATCGCGGGAGGGCCCTCGGTGCCGGTTCCCCAGCACTTCGAACTGGCGTCCCTGCTGGAAGAGGCCGGGTTCCTGTACAGCCGGTACCGTCGATCCGGCCGACAGTCGGAACAATAGATTCCGTTTCTCTTCGGACGGGCACACTGATTCGCGCAGTACCCGTGCTGTCACGGGGCAGGATGGTTTCCGCAGGGGGCCGGGACGGCCCACGGACGAGAAGGGCGCCTGGCGTGTTCACGAGCGTATTGATGATCGAGAAGGCCCTGACGTCCGCCGACGTGGAGTTCGTCACCACCTTGCACGGTGACGAGGCGGTCGCCTTCCACGTGCTGCTCCAGCCCCGGGGCGACCAGGCGGACCGGCTGCTGCGGGCCATCGACGACGTCGCCATGGGCGAGATCGACGATGCGACCCACGAGGGCAGGACGCCGGAGGGCGACGCGGCCGTCGGGCAGGGCGAGCGGGCGCTGGAGGTGTCGCTCATCGCGCTGCGCGGGTCCGGCGGCACGGCCGAGGGCAAGCTCATCGAGGACCACCCCCTCGACGCGCTCAGGAGCCTGGTCGACGAGGTGAAGGCCGACGAGGTCATCGTGCTGACCGACCCGCACTACGTGGAGGAGTTCTTCCACCGGGACTGGGCCTCCCGGGCCCGCCACAAGGTGGGCGTGCCGGTCCTGAAGCTGTTCTCGCACAGCAAGGCGTGAACCGGGCGCCCCGACGGGTGCCCGGGGCGCGCGTCCGTCGGTGTCCCTCGTGAGGCGCCGTCCGCCGCACCCAATAGGCTGGGCCCGCGTTCCCTTCGGGCGAGCGCGCCCACCTTCGTACCGGATCTTGGGGAGAAACACGCATGGCACCCGGCCTTCCTACCGCGATGGACCGACCGCACTTCATCGGCATCGGCGGCGCCGGGATGTCGGGCATCGCGAAGATCCTCGCCCAGCGCGGAGCCGTCGTGGCGGGCAGTGACGCGAAGGAGTCCCCCACCGCCGAGGCGCTGCGCGCGCTGGGCGCCACGGTCCACATCGGGCACGCGGCCGACCACCTCGCCCCCGACGCCACCTGCGTCGTGGTCTCCTCCGCGATCCGCGCGGACAACCCGGAGCTCGCCCGCGCCGCCGAGCTCGGCATCCCGGTGGTCCACCGCTCGGACGCCCTCGCCCGTCTGATGGACGGCCTGCGCCCGATCGCGGTCGCCGGCACCCACGGCAAGACGACCACCACCTCGATGCTGGCCGTGTCCCTGTCCTCGCTCGGCCTCGCCCCCTCGTACGCCATCGGCGGCGACCTCGACGCCCCCGGTTCGAACGCCCTGCACGGCGACGGCGACATCTTCGTCGCCGAGGCGGACGAGTCGGACCGCAGCTTCCACAAGTACGCGCCCGAGGTCGCGATCATCCTCAACGTCGAACTCGACCACCACGCCAACTACGCGTCCATGGAGGAGATCTACGAGTCCTTCGAGACGTTCGTGGGCCGCGTCACCGAGGGCGGCACGCTGGTGATCTCGGCGGACCACGAGGGCGCCCGCGAGCTGACCCGCCGGGTCGCGGGCCGTGACGTGACCGTGGTGACGTACGGCGACTCCGCCGACGCCGACGTCCGGGTGCTCTCCGTCGTCCCGCACGGCCTGAAGAGCGAGGTGACGGTCCTGTTGGACGGCGCCGAGCTGACCTTCACGGTCTCCGTCCCCGGCCGCCACTACGCCCACAACGCGGTGGCCGCGCTGGCCGCGGGCGTCGCCCTGGGTGTCCCGGCCGCCGAGCTGGCCCCGGCGCTCGCCTCGTACACCGGCGTGAAGCGCCGCCTCCAGCTCAAGGGCGAGGTGGCCGGCGTCCAGGTCATCGACTCCTACGCGCACCACCCGACCGAGATGACCGCCGACCTGGAGGCCATGCGGGCCGGGACCTCGGGCCGCATCCTCGTGGTCTTCCAGCCGCACCTCTTCTCCCGCACCCAGGAGCTGGGCAAGGAGATGGGCGAGGCCCTGTCGCTGGCGGACGCCTCGGTCGTCCTGGACATCTACCCGGCCCGCGAGGACCCGATCCCGGGTGTCACCAGCGAGCTGATCATCCAGGCCGCGCGCACCGCGGGCGCGGAGGTGACGCCGGTCCACGACAAGGCCGAGGTCCCGTCCGTCGTCGCGGGAATGTCGAAGCCCGGTGATCTCGTTCTCACCATGGGCGCGGGCGACGTGACGGATCTCGGACCGGAGATCCTCTCCCGCCTGGCCGAGTGACCGTGGCCCTCAGCGGGCCTCCTTGAGCGTGAGGGGTTGAGCTTCATGTCGTACGACATCGAAAAGCCGGACGAGCAGTGGCGCGCGGAGCTGACCCCGTCCGAGTACACGGTGCTGCGCAAGGCGGGCACCGAGCCCGCCTTCACCGGCGAGTACACCGACACCAAGACGAAGGGCGTCTACTCCTGTCGCGCCTGCGGCGCCGAACTCTTCACCTCCACGGAGAAGTTCGAGTCGCACTGCGGCTGGCCGTCCTTCTACGACCCGAAGGACTCGGACGCCGTCGAGCTGATCCAGGACCGTTCGCACGGAATGACGCGGACGGAGGTGCGGTGCTCCCGCTGCGGGTCGCACCTCGGCCATGTCTTCGAGGGCGAGGGCTATGCGACGCCGACGGATCAGCGGTACTGCATCAACAGCATCTCGCTGCGGATGACGCCGGACGAGGGCTGAGCGCGGCCGGCCCGCGCCGTTTGGGGCGAGCGCGGCCGGCCGACGTCGGAGGGGGACCGGGCGCGGCCGGCCGGGCTGTCGTGCCCGGCCCGCGCCGGTCCCCGTTCACAGCACCTTGCGGTGGACCAGGGCCGACAGGATGAGTGTGCCCGGGAGCAGCGGGATCCAGGCCGTCAGGACGCGGTAGCCGATGACGGTGGCCGTCGACAGGCCCGCCGGGGCGCCCAGCGAGACCATCGTGAAGACCATGGCCGCGTCCACCGGGCCGATTCCGCCCGGCGCGGGTACGGCGCCGACGGCGGTACTGGCGATCAGCAGCGCGAACACCACCTGAGCCCAGGACAGCGGCAGCCCGAGCGAGAAGCCGACCGCCGCGATCGTGCTGCCCTGGATCACCGGGGCGGCGGCCGAACCACCCCAGAGGGCGAGGACGCGGCTCGGCCGGGTGTGCAGGATCCGTACGTCGGTCAGGGCCGTACGGACCAGGCCGACGACGGAACGGCGCAGCGGACGGACGACCGTCAGGAGCAGACAGGCGATCGTGAGGCCGAGCGCCACGCTTCCCCCCGCGAGGAGCAGTGTCCGGCGGTCCGGGGCGAGTCCTGCGAGCCGGCGGGTGTCCTCGAGTGCCAGCAGGAACAAGACCAGCACCGGGATCCGAGCCACCGGCTTGACCAGCGAGTACAGGGCGAGCGAGGCGGTGGCGCGAGCCAGGGGGATGCCCCGGCCCAGCAGGAAGCGCAGGGTGACGGCGTGGGCTCCGAGGCTCGACGGCAGTACGAGGTTGGCGGCGCCGGCGGCCAATTGTGACGCCAGCAACAGGCCGGGTGGCAGCCTCTCCGGGAGGGCGCCCTGCCGGATGCACGCGGCGACCACCCAGCCCAGCAGGGTGAAGAGGACGCCCGCGAGCAGCCACCGGGGATCGGCGTCACCCAGTCGTGCGGCGCCGTCGTGCCAGGTGTGCCGGTCCATCGCCGCCCACGTCCCGATCACCACGAGAGGGAGCAGCGCGAGGGCCAGCCGGGTGAGGCGACCGGGGGCCGTCAGAGACGTGGGACGGGTGGTGGGGGAGTCACCGGTGCATGCCCCGCCGCCGGATGCCGGTGCCGTCACGGCGGATGCGGGGAGGCTGTCGAGCGGGGGCAGGGACACGGCGCACGTCGTCCTTCCGCGTCACGCCCGGGTACGGACGGACGGATCCGAGGCGATACAACGGGGACGGGGAAAAACGTTCCCGTTCGGTGTGACGCCACGGTGTCCGGGAGTGGAAGCGGGACCACCGTGTGAGCGACACGGCCGAAGACACCGACCGAGGTGACGAACGTACGACCCGTGGGGGGAACGTGCGACCTCAGAATCCGGCCTCGGAAGGCGAAGCCAGGCCCGGGGCGGCGGCCGAGGGGGCGGCACGCGGGGCGTGATCCGGTTGCCGTGCGCGCGGGCGTCGTCGTGCGCGGTGCCGTCGTGTATGCGGCCGGGGCCGTCGCCGGGGGCCCGGCGAGTCGCCGTCCGTGACGCGCGCGCACACCCGATCCTGGCTTGACGTGCGGTCCTGGACTCCCCGGCCGAGGGCCGCGCGCCGAACGCCGTTCCCGTGCCGCCCCGGAACCTGTGGAGAACCATGGACGCCGACAGCAATCACCCCGAGGAGCCCCCGGGCACAACGGACTCGGGCGGCGGCGCCGCCCGCCCCGGTGGCCCCGGTGACAACGCCGGCGGCCCGGACACCTCCGTACCGGCGCGTGCCGCCACGCTCCTGCGCCACCCGAAGCTGTGGCTGGTGCCCACCGTGCTGACGAGTCTGCTCGCGCTGCTGCTGTCGCTGCTGTACATGGGCGGCATCGTCAACCCGAGCGGGCATCTGCGCGACCTGCCGATCGGCCTGGTCAACGAGGACACCGGCAAGCCCCCTCCCGGGCAGCGGCAGAACGTGGGCGCCCAGATCACCGCGGCCGTCGCCGCGAGCGACACCGCCGGCGCCGCGGGCTGGCGCAGACTCACCGCCGCGCAGGCCCAGGAGGAACTCTCCTCCGGCAAGATCTACGGGGCCCTCGTCGTCCCCCGGAACTTCACCGACTCCCTGACCGCGCTGACCACGGCGAACGCCACCGTCCGGCCCACCATGACGGTGCTGACGAACCCCGGCATGGGCAGCCTCGGTTCGTCCTTGGCCTCCCGGATCACCACGGCGGCGGCCCAGCAGGCCTCCACGACCATCGGCAGGCAACTGACGGCGTCCCCCGTGACCGCGAAGGCGGACGCCACGACGCGGCTGCTGCTCGCCGACCCCGTCCAGATCGTCACCCGGGTCGGACACCCCATCGGCGCGCACAGCGGTCTCGGGCTGAGCGCGTTCTACTACACCCTGCTCCTGGTGCTGGCCGGGTTCCTCGGCGGCAACCTCATCGGCACCGGCGTCGACACGGCCCTCGGCTACGCCGACACCGAGATCGGCCCCTGGCACACCCGCCGCCCCACCGTGCCGATCAGCCGCACCCAGACCCTGCTCCTGAAGATGGTCATGACCGCCGGGATCACCGTGCTCACGGTGTCCCTGGTCATGCTGGCCACCGTCGCGATCCTGGGCATGGACGCCACCCATCTGCCGCTGCTGTGGCTCTACTCCTACTGCGCGAGCCTGGCCGTCGGACTGGGCGTCCAGGCCATCAACGCGGCGTTCGGCGGGATCGGCCAGCTCGTGTCCATGTTCGTGTTCATCGTGCTGGGCCTGCCCTCCTCCGGCGCCACCGTCCCGCTCCAGGCGGTCCCCGGCTTCTACCGGTTCCTGTCCGTCTTCGAGCCCATGCGCCAGCTCAGCGACGGGGTGCGCGCCATCCTGTTCTTCGACGCGCGGGCCGACGCCGGGCTCGGCCGCGCCTGGCTCATGATCGCCGTCGGTACCGTGCTCGCCCTCGTCTTCGGCTTCGTGATGACCCGCTACTACGACCGCAAGGGCCTGGACCGGCTGACCCCCCAGCCACCCCCTCACCCGGCCTCCCGCCCCGCGGCATCCACCTGACGACCGGGCCGGCGGTCCGGCGCACCGGGGACCGTCCTCAGGTCATGTGCCGCAGGAGCGCGGTGACCGCGGGAGGGGTCTTGCCGCGGGGGTGGATCAGCATGATCTTCCAGTGCGGCGCGTGCCGGGCGAACGCGTGGGTGCTGAGGCCCGGGAACCGTCCCGCGATCGAGGCGGGCATGACACAGACGCCCAGGTCGTCGCGGACGAGCTCGGCCGCGGCCACGATGTCGTCGACCTCGAAGGCCGGCTCCCGTTCCACGCCGACGGCACGGAAGGCCCGGTCCACGCAGAGGCGGATCGCCCAGCCCGGCGTGAACTCCACCAGCGGAAGCCGGGCCGCCGCGGCGAGGGTGACCGTGCCGTCGGGGCCGGTCGCGGTGAGCGCGCGCGCCGGGGCGGACACCAGCACCATCTCCTCGTACGACAGCAGTCGCGTCACCAGACCGCGCTGCCGCTGCCGGTCGAGCGCCACCACGGCCAGGTCGACGCTGCCCTCCCGCAGCCCGTCCCGGATGTCGGGGAGGGACGCCTGCCGCAACCGCACCACCACGCCCGGATGCTCGGCGCGCAGAGCGGCCAGCGGCCGGTGCAGGTCGGCCCAGACACCCCGTGCCGTGGCGATGGTGACCCGCCCCCGGAGCCGTCCCCGGACCAGGTCGACGGTCGCCCGAGCCTGCTCGGCCGCCCGCAGCGCGGAGCGCGCCGCCGGGACGAAGACCTCGCCCGCCGGGGTCAGGGACACCCGGTGCGTGGTGCGGTCGAACAGGGGGGTGCCCAGCTCCCGTTCCAGCGCGAGGACGGCGCTCGACACGGCGGACTGCACCACGCGCAGCCGCTGGGCCGCCGCCGTGAAACCGCCCTCCTCGGCGACCGCGACCACGACCTCCATCTGCCGCAGATCCATCTCCACTCCCGGGACAGCAGCCGTCCTGGACCGGATTCCCGCCCAGGACCGGAATCCCGTCCCCTACCGATTGTCCCAGGACGTGATCGGCCGCGGGCGTCACGTCGCGCGGACACCGTTGCGCATCTCGCGCGGGCTCACCCCGAAGCGCTGCCGGAAGGCGGTGCTCAGCGCGCTCGCCGACGAGAACCCCGAGGCGTAGGCGAGATCGGTGATCGTCAGATGTTCGCAGTCGCCGCACCGGAGCCGTTCGCGGACCAGCCGCAGCCGCTCCTCGCGGATCAGGTCGCGGGGGGTGGTGCCCGCGTACTGGAGGGCGAGCTGGATCTGGCGCAGCGACCAGCCGAGGGCGCGGGCCATGGACGTACCGGTGAGGCCGGGGTCGGCGGCGTTCTCGCGGACGTGGCGGCGGACCACCGTCTCCACGTCGGACAGGTGACGGGCGCCCTCCGGGCGGTCGTCGCCGGTGGTGAGCATGCACAGCAGCTCCACCACCCGGTCGGACACGGCGTTGAACTGGGCGTCGGTGAGGTCGTCGCGCTCGGCGTACAGACCGTCGAGCATCGAGCGGACGACACGGCCGAGCCCCCTGCTCAGGTCGAGGCCGGTGGCCAGCGGCGACTTGCGGTTCAGCGGGCCGTCCAGCTCACGGGCCGGGATCGTGAGGACGAACGCCTGGGTGGAGGCGTCCTGGAGACACTGGAAGGGCGACCCGAACGAGACGAGCGTGCCCGTCCCCGGTGTCAGCCGTGCCTCGTGGCCGTCCTGGCGCAGGACGATCTCCCCGGTCAGCGGCAGCAGCAGCCGGTAGTCCGCGTCGGGATCCTCGCGGATCTGCCGCGCGGTCCTGCTGTACTCGATCGCGTCCGACCGGAACCGGACGAGCTGATACGCCTCGGAGCGCTGACGGACCGTCTCACCGCTGAAGTCGCCGGTACGGCTGTACCGATAGCCCATCCGGGACTGGTACGACCCGATGTGCTCGCTCCAGAAGTCGGCCCGCTCCGCCGGTTCCACCGAGCCCGTCGACCGGGCTTCCACCAGGTAGTTCCCCGTGGGCAAGGCCACCATCGACTCCCGTACGGGTGAGGGCAGTTACGCGGTGTCAGCCTAGTACACACAGCCGGTGCGCATGGCGGCAACTTCCTTGCGCGTCGCGGAAAGCGCGAACGCCGGCACGCGGCTACCGTCGTCCGCCCCGTCAACTCGCGCACCGTCCCTCACTTTTCCCGCTCCCGCCCCGGCAATGCGTTTCCGCATAAGAGGACTTGAGGACCATGACCGAACGGATACCGGAGGCCGCGTCCTGGTGCCTGGCGGCCGGCCTGCTCGCCGTCACCGTGCTGCTGCTGCGCCAGCGCGGGATCAGCGCGCGGCAGCGCCGGCGGACCGACGATCTCACGGAGGACCTGCGGGCCCGCGACGAGGAGCTGCGCCACCTGGCCGAGGTCCGCCTGCCCGTCCTGGAGGATACCCCGCACCGGCCCGCCGCTCCCGCCGCCCCTCTGCTCGACGCCCGTCTGGCCGGGACGGACTTCGCGAAGCACCTCGACGGCGTTCTGGAACGCTTCTCGGAGGCGGTGGGACACGCGCAGGCGCGCGCCGACCGGTCCGCGAAGTCCGCGCTCAAGGCGTCCATGCGCTCGATCCAGGCGCTCGCCAACGAGCAGCAGGTGTCCATCGCCGAGATGCAGGACCGGCACGACCACCCCGACGTCCTGCGCGACCTTCTCGAGATCGACCACACCAACGCCCAGTTCGGCCGGCGCGCCCAGGCGATCGCCGTCCTGTGCGGCTCCTGGCCCGGACGCCGGCGCGGTACCTCCGCGCTGACCGAGGTGGTGCGGGGCGCGACCTCCCGCGTCCGTGACTACCGGCGCGTCCGCGTCAACGGAGAGGTCGGCCTCGCCGTCGAGAGCCGCGCCGTCGAACCGGTGGTCCTCGCCCTCGCCGAACTGCTGGACAACGCGGCACGCCACTCGCAGCCCGACACCACCGTCGAGGTCACCGTCCAGTCGGCGCACAACGGGGCCTGCGTGGTCGTCGACGACGCCGGTGTCGGCATGGACGCCGGAACGATCGAGCGGGCCGCCGGGCTGCTGACCGGCCGTGACCTGGTGGACGTGACCCGGCTCGACGACCCTCCGCAGTTCGGCTTCGCCGTCATCGGCGTCCTCGCCGCACGGTACGGCTTCAGCGTCTCGGCGGACACGCGTTCCCCGTACGGCGGTGTCCGGGCGGTGGTGTTCCTGCCCGCGAAACTGCTCACGCATCCGGCCCCGGCCCCGGCCGCGCCGCCGGTGCCGCACACCCGGCGCGAGGCCGAGCCCGTCGGAACGACCACGGCCGGTGGCCTGCCGAAGCGGCGGCGCCGGGCCCCGCGACAGCCGGACGGCGCGGGACAGTCCGCCGCTGTGCCCGCTGAGCCCGCCGTCTCCGCTGTGCCCGCCGTGTCCGCCGAGGACGTCGGCGCCCGGTCGGCCGAGGAGAACGCCCGGCGCATGGGGGCGTTCGCCCGCGGCACCCGCTTCGGCCGCGCGGAGCAGGGCACCAGCGTGACCCCGGCGGCCCCTCGACCGCCGGACGCCTCCGAGGCACCTGTCGCTCTCCCGCCGGCCGACGGCGCGCTCACGTCGCCGGACCCTTCCGTGCCGGGGGAGACGGGCGCCCCCGTGCCGTCGTACGGAACACCCCACCCGAGCGAAGGGAGCACACAGGGATGACCGCGCCCATGACCAACGAGCTGGGGTGGATGCTCGACGAGGTGCTGAAGGTGCCGGAAGCCCGGCACGCGATCCTGCTGTCCGCCGACGGCATGCTCCGCGCCCACTCCGCGGACATCGGCCGGGACGACGCAGAGCGGCTGGCCGCCGGTCTGTCCGGCGTGCAGTCGATCAGCCGCAGCACCGCCGAGTTCTGCGGCCGGCCGGACACGCCCTGGCGGCAGACCCTGATCGAGTTCGCGCACGGGTACGTCTTCCTCGTCGCGGCGGGCGAGGGCACCCACCTGGCGGTGTCCACGACCGAGAACGTCGACATGGAGGCGGTCACCTACCGCATGCACAAGATGGTCGACCGGCTCGGCAAGGAGCTGACCAGCCCCGCCCGGCGGGACACCGGCAGCCCGGCATGAGACCGCCCGGACGTCGTCCCGGGGAGCGGCTGGTGCGGTCGTACGTCGTCACCGACGGCCGTTCGCAGCCCTCGCGCAACACCCTCGACCTCGTCACGCTGCTGATCGCCGCCGCCGGCCCGCCGCTCACCGGTCTGAGCCCCGAGAAGCGGCGGCTGATGGAGCTGTGCCGTCCCGGTGCCCTGTCGCTGGCCGAGGTGGCCGGCCATCTGGAGCTGCCCGTCAGCGTCACCAAAGTGCTGGTCGCCGACCTGATGGACAGCGGTCACCTCGTCACGCGCGCGCCGATCCCCTCCGCCGGACCTCCGTCCGACACCCGCGTCCTCAAGGAGGTGCTCGATGGACTGCGCTCCCGCCTCTGACACCTCGTATCGGCCCTCGTATCCGCCCTCGTATCTGCCCGAGAGCGTGCGCACCGCGGTGAAGGTGCTGGTCGTGGGCCACTTCGCGGTCGGCAAGACCACGTTCGTCGGCGCACTGTCCGAGATACGCCCGCTGCGGACCGAGGAGGTCATGACCCAAGCGGGTTCGTCCGTCGACGACTTGACCGGAACGCGGGACAAGGACACCACCACCGTCGCCCTCGACTTCGGCCGCGTCACCCTCAACGACACCCTGGTCCTCTACCTGTTCGGCGCCCCGGGGCAGCGCCGCTTCACCGGACTCTGGCGGGACCTGACACGCGGCGCGCTCGGCGCGCTCGTCCTCGCCGACACCCGGCACCTGGACCGGTCCTTCGACGTCATGGGCCTGCTGGAGGAGTTGGACCTCCCGTACGCGGTCGCCCTCAACGACTTCGACGGCGTACCCGAGTACGGGCTCGACGAGGTACGCGATGCACTCGACCTGCTGCCCTCCACCCCGCTGCTGCGCTGCGACGCCCGCGACCCGGTCTCCGCCACCGCGACGCTGATCGCCCTCGTCACCCATCTGCTGGCCCGCACCGGCGAACTGGAGACCGCGTGAACGCCGTACCGCCACCCGGCTGCCCGGCCCATCAGCCCCTGTACGGACCGGAGTTCGCGGCGGATCCCACGGCGGTCTACCGGCTGCTGCGGGAGTCCGGACCGACCGCCCGCGTCGAACTCGCCCCCGGCGTCCGGGCCACCCTGGTGACCGGGTACGACGCCGCGCTGCACGTCCTGCGCAGCCCGGAGACCTTCTCCAAGGACCCCCGCCACTGGAAGGACCTCGCCGACGGCACCGTCCCGGCGGACAGCCCGGTCCTCCCGATGATGACGTACCGGCCCAGCGCCCTGTTCACCGACGGCGAGGAGCACAGCCGGCTGCGGGGCGCCATCGCCGACACGCTCGCCCGCGTCGAGGCCGGCGCGCTGCGCGGCTGTGCCGAACGCGGCGCCGACACCCTCATCGACCGGTTCGCGCCACTCGGCACGGCGGACCTGCTCGGCGAATACGCCCAGGTCCTGCCGCTGCTCGTGTTCAACCACCTCTTCGGCTGCCCCGCCGGGCACGGCGTCCGGCTGGTCGAGGGCATGTCCGGGATGTTCGACGGGGTGGATTCCGGGAAGGCGTACGACCTGCTCATCGCCACCCTGGTCGACCTGGTCGAGCTGAAGCGGCGCCGCCCGGCCTCCGACATGACGTCCTGGCTCATGGAGCACCCGGCCGGGCTGACCGACGAGGAACTGATCCACACCCTCGCCGTGCTGATGGGCGCCGGCACCGAACCCCAGCAGAACCTGATCGCGAACGGTCTGCGCCTGCTGCTCTCCGACGACCGCTTCGCGGGCGACCTCTCCGACGGAACCCTGCCGGTGCAGGACGCCCTCGACGAGGTGCTGTGGGCCGACCCGCCGATCGCGAACTACGCCGTGCACTACCCGCGCCACGACGTCGTGTACGAGGGCACGCTGCTCCGCGCGGGCGTTCCGCTGGTGGTGAGCCTCGCCGCCGCGAACACGGATCCGACCTTGACGCACCATCAATTTATGGGCAACCGAGCCCACTTGGCTTGGAGTGCCGGACCGCACACCTGTCCCGCGCAGGGTCCGGCGCGACTGATCGCGTCCGTCGCGGTCGAGAAACTCCTGGACCGGATCCCCGACATCGAACTGTCGGTTCCCGTGGAGGAGCTGCGGTGGCGGCCCGGCCCGTTCCACCGCGCGCTCGCCGCCCTGCCGGTGAGCTTCCCGCCCGCTCCGCCCGCTCCGGCCGTCGGACGCGCCGACCGCCCGGAGCGGTCGCCGTCCGAGCCCTCTCCGCCACCGCCGTTCGAGCCCCGGTCCCCCCGGGCCGACCGCCCGCGGACCACATGGGCGCGGGCGGCGGCATGGTGGCGGGGGGAGTACGGGAGGGGCGTACTAGGCGAGACGGACCGGCAGTGAGCGGTGGCCGTTGGAGATGAAGGAGTCGACCGGCCGCAGCTCTTCCTCCGGGACGGCGAGCCGCAGGTCCGGGAAGCGGTCGAACAGGGCCGGAAGCGCGACCCGGGCCTCCAGGCGGCCCAGCGGCGCCCCCAGGCAGCGGTGCACACCGTGGCCGAAGGCGAGGTGCTCCTTGTCGGCGCGGGTGACGTCGAACTGGTCGGCGTCTTTGCCGTGGCGCTCGGGATCGCGTCCGGCGGCGGCGTAGGCCGCGAGGATCGCCTCGCCCTCGGCGATCACGGTCCCGTCGGGACCGCCGAGTTCGGAGAGGACGATGTCCTCGACGGCGTACCGCAGCGGCAGACTCGCGACCGGCGCATCCGCCCGCAGGGTCTCCTCGACCACGTCGTCCCAGTCCGCGCGGCCCGCCCGGACGTGCGCGAGCTGGTCGGGCCGGGTGAGCAGGGCGTGCACGGCGTTGTCGATGAGGTTGACCGTCGTCTCGTGACCGGCGCTGATCATGAGGATCAGGGTGTCGAGCAGCTCCTGTTCGCTGAGCGCGGTGCCCTCCTCGTCGTCGCGGGCCGCGATGAGCCCGGAGGTCAGATCGTCGCCGGGCGACTCCCTCTTGACGGCGACGAGTTCGGCGAGGATGACCAGCAACCGGCCGTAGGCGGCGGTCATTTCGCCCGGATCGGCGGAGGTGGCGAACATGCTGTCCACCAGCTCGCGCAGCTCGGGGCCCCGTTCCTCGGGCAGCCCGAACAGTTCGCTGATCACCTGGATCGGCAGCGGATAGCAGAACTCCTCGCGCAGATCGACGGCCCGGGAGCCACGGCCCGCTTCCGCCACACGGTCCAGGAGCTGCCGGGTGATCTCCTCGATACGGGGCTGGAGCGCGGCCGTCCGGCGGGCGGTGAACGCCTTGGAGACCAGCGTGCGCAGGCGACGGTGTTCACCGCCGTACGCGGTGAACATGTTCTGCACGGCCACCCAGGTGAACAGCGGCCACTCGGGCGTGATCGTGCCGTTCGCGAGCAGAGGCCAGTGCTGTTCCGCGTCCTTGGACACCCGGGGGTCGGTGAGCAGCCGCTTCAGCAGCTCGGGACCGCTCACCGCCCAGGCCTCGACGCCCCCGGGAAGCTCCACCCGGGCCACGGGTCCTCTCTCGCGGATCCGGGCGGCCTCCCCGTGGATGTCGCCTCCGGTCGCGTCGATCACCAAAGGACGTGGACTTCCCATCAGGAACCTCCTGGCAGTCGAACACCGATTCGGCATACGCCGCGTCACGCTACGCGACGACGCGGCTCCGCCGGGACACGCCCGGTGCCGATGCGTACGGTGCCAACTTCCCTGCGCGTAGAGGCAATTGCGTCCACCTGATACGCATGGGGCAAGCCAGTGAGGGTTCGGATCCCGCCGCGGGCCCCGCCTCAGGCGTGTCCGCGGCGCAGCAGCCGTCTGCGCGGCTGCTGGTCGGGGAGCCAGCCGAAGGTGAGGCAGCTTCCGACGGCTCCGAGGAGCAGGCCGATGAAGAAGCCGCCGAGGTTGGAGGTGACCCAGGTGCCGAGCGACAGCAGGATGCCCAGCAGGGAGTAGAACAGGCGCTGGGCCGGGTTGAAGAGGATCAGCAGGCCGCACAGCAGCATCACGGTGGGCAGCAGATAGCCGGCCAGGCCCTGCATGCCGATGTGCAGGACGACCTTCAGCGACGCCTTCTCGGTGAGCAGGATCTCCGCCCCCGCCAGGGTGAGCAGCAGCCCGCCCCAGAAGGGGCGGTGCGCGCGCCACTGGCGGAAGGCTTCCCTGAGGTCCCGGGAGTCGTTCGTCCGTGCTGCGGCACTCATCAGCAGGCTTGGTCGCTGAAGCGGAGCTTGAGGCCCGGCAGCTTGAACACGGCGGCCGTCGTCGCGTAGTTGGTCTGGCGCAGATTGGCGATGCGCACGGTGTCGGCCTGCTGGCTGAACACGCCCTTGGGGCCCTGGACCCCGGCCTTGTCGAGCGTGCTGGCGTCGTTGCCGATCTCGATGTTGTTGAAGGAGGCGTTGCCGGACAGCTCCGTGGAGTCGGTGGTCAGGTTGGTCGCCTGGACCTTGTCCGAGCCGCTGCCGGCCGTGATGAGCAGGTTGGTGCCCCCGAGGTCGACGCTCTGGCACAGGTGGTCGAGGGTCGCGTTCTTGATCGCCGAGGTGACGATGAGGACCTGGCCGCCCGTGTCGCCGGCGTTCGGACTGTCCTCCGCCATGTTGTCGAGGCCGCCGAACTGCTCGAAGCCGGTGCCGTTCAGCTCGGTCGCGGTGACCGTGAACGGCATGCCGGAGATGGCGAACTGGACACCGAGGGCACCCTCCGCCGTGGCGATCATCAGCCCCGCGGCGACCGCGGTGGCGGGTATCGCCATCACGGCGGCGCGGCGCAGCCGGACCCGCCCGCGGCGGCCCTGTCCGGCGGGTGAACCGCTTTCCGGGGTCTCGGGCGTGG
>NZ_JBSFZS010000146.1:0-16332 GCF_053600395.1 Streptomyces sp. NPDC005070
TCTCCGCCCCTCCACCCTGCGGTGGGGCGCCCGGTCCTCGCTCCGCGGCCGCCCTTCCGGCATGTGCCGTCCGCCCTCTACAGGGACGTCAGATGGCCCGAGTCGCTCTGCCGGGGCACCAACGAGGGTTCGTGCGCGGCTCCGTTCGGCTCCAGCGCCAGCACCGCGGCGACCGGGTGGTCGTCGTCCGCCAGGCCCTCCAGGTGAGCGACCGCCGGCGCCGCGACGGGCTCGGGCGCCGAACGGGACAGCGTCACCACGCCCCACGCGGCGACCGACGCTCCCACGAGCGCGAGCAACAGGCCCCCCGCGCCGCCCTGGAGGCGCTCGCCGAGCAGGGACAACCCGATCGCCGCCGCGGCCAGCGGGTTGGCGAGCGTCACGACGGCCAGCGGTGCGCCGAGCCCGCCCTGATAGGCGGTCTGCGACAGCAGCAGCCCACCCGCCGCGAAGGCCGCCACGAGCAGGGCCACCACGACGACCTGCGCGCTGAACGGCGAGTCAGAACGGTCCGTCGCGGCGACCGTCACGGTCTGGGTGAGGGCCGAGGCCACGCCCGAGGCGAACCCGGAGGCCGTCGCGTGCCGCAGCCCCGGCCGGGCACCGCGCGCAAGGACGCCGATGACCGCGGCGGTCGTACCCGCGACGGCGAGCGCCTGCGGCAGGCTCAGTACCTCGTCCGGAGCGGTCCCGGACGCCGTGACGAGCAGTGCGGCGAGTCCGGTCAGCGTGAGCGCCGTGCCGCGCCACTCGACCGCGCTCACCCGCCGTCCGGCGAGCCGCGCCCCCAGTGGCACGGCGGCCACGAGGGTGAGCGCCCCGAGCGGCTGGACCAGCGTGAGGGTGCCGTACTTGAGGGCCGCCACGTGCAGCAGGGCGGCCGAGGCGTTCAGTGTCACCGACCACCACCAGGCACCCTGCGCCAGCAGGCCCAGCGTGCCCGTGTCCGAGCCCGCCGACCGGGCGGCGAGCCGCTCCTGCGCGACGGCCGCGGAGGCGTAGGCGACGGAGGAGAACAGGGACAGGACGACGGCGGCGAGTGTCGGGTTCATCGCCCCGCTCCCACGAGCTCGGGCAGATCGCGTACGGGCGTCTTCGCGCGCCCCTGGACCGGGTGCCGTCCCGAGGTCGTCGCCGTCCGGTGCGGCGGGTGGACCACGGCGAGGGCGACGCAGAGCAGGGCGGTCGCGACGATCGCGTCCAGCCAGTAGTGGTTCGCGGTGCCGACGATCACCAGCAGGGTGAGCAGGGGATGCAGCAGCCACAGCACGCGCAGACGCGACCGCGTCGCGGCGATCAGGCCGATCGCGACCATCAGCGCCCAGCCGAAGTGCAGCGACGGCATCGCGGCGAACTGGTTCGCCAGGGCGTCGGCGGCCGGGTGCGCGCCGTACACGGTGGGCCCGTAGACCTGGCCCGTGTCGACGAGACCCGTCCCGGCGAGCAGTCGCGGCGGTGCGAGCGGGAACACGAGGTGCCCGACCAGGGCGGCGGCGGTGACCAGGGCGAGGATCCTGCGGGCCCACACGTAGTGCGTGGGGCGCCGCAGATACAGCCAGACCAGGAAGGCGGCCGTGGCCGGGAAGTGGACGGTCGCGTAGTAGGTGTTCGCGAGGTGCACGAGCGTGTCGCTGTCCAGCAGCGCGCCCTGTACGGCGGCCTCGCCCGGCAGGTGCAGGGTCCGCTCCCAGCCCCAGACGCGGTGCGCGTCGGCGTAGGCCTCGTCCGTGCGGCCGGTGGCCAGCAGGCGGCCGGCCTTGTAGACGGCGAAGAGTCCGACGACGAGCAGCAGCTCCCGCAGCAGCGGCGGGCGCGCCGCGGTGTCGTCCGGGCGCGCGTCGGCGCGCCGGGGCGATTGCGGGCGCGGCCGGGCGTGAGCGGCCGCGTCGGGCGACGCGGCCGCGGGTGGCGCCGCGTCGGGCGGTTCCGTTCGTGAAGCGGATTCGGATGCCGGATCCGCAGGCTCGGTTCGGGAATCCATCCCCGACCCCCTTGCTGACGGTCTGAAGTCGTGCGTGCGCGGTGAGCCCAGGACAGGATCCACTCGGCCTTCCCGGTGGGGGAGAGGAGTGGATCCTGTCCGAGGCTCATCGATACGGCAGTGTACCGATACGACAGTGTACCGATACGACAGTGTACCGATACGCAGGTGTACCGATACGGACGCGTACCGGTACCCTTGCGTATCGATTACACTGAACGCAAGACCGCACCGGTCTATGCCGGATCGAGCGAGGAGAAGCGTCATGACGTCGCAGGCCGCGGACGGACCGGAGACGGTCGTCGCCTCGCGCCGCTCCAAAATCACGCCCGAGCGTGAGCAGGAGTTCTACGACGCCGTGCTCGAACAGATCCGGGAGTGCGGGTACGAGGCGCTCACCATGGAGGGTGTCGCCGCCAGCACCCGGTGCAGCAAGTCCACGCTCTACCGGCAGTGGAAGACGAAGCCCCAGTTCGTGGCCGCCGCGCTGCGTAACAACCGCTGCCCGCGGTTCACGGGGATCGACACCGGCTCGCTCGCCGGCGACCTCCGCGCGGCGGCGACGGCCGCGGGTGAATGGTCGGCCAGGGACAGTACGCAGCTTCTGCAGGGGCTCGGCAATGCCGTCATGCAGGACAAGGAGCTCCAGCAGGCGCTGCGCGACGCGCTCGTCGAGCCCGAGGTGGCCGAGCTGCGGCAGATGATCACCCGTGGTGTCGAGCGCGGTGAGGTCGACGCAGGGCACCCGGCGCTGGAGTTCATCCCGGCCCAGATGCTCGGGGTCCTGAGGGTGCGCCCCCTGCTGGACGGGCAGTACGCGGACGCGGCGTATCTCACACAGTTCGTGGAGGCCGTCGTGCTGCCGACGCTCGGTCTCACCTGAGTCTCAGGCCGTTGTCCGTGGGATGACCGGACGTCGGCCTGTTCCGCGCCGCACCGTGGGGACGGGGGCGGCGCGCACCCCCCGGCCGGGTGGGGTTCCCCTTGAGCGGAGGGGCGCTCCACCCGGCCGATCCACGTCCACGGTGTCCCGGCGCCGGGACAGAGGCGTCCGGTGCGGGCGGTTTCAGACGTTCTGGCCGTTCCCGCCGGTTCCGCTCGCGACCTTGATGCCCTGGGTGATCGTGTCGATGATCGACTGGTCCGGGGCCTTGGAACCGATGTCGACACCGAAGCGGACGACGACCAGCGAGCCGTGGTCGGCGGGGGACGGGAACACGAGCGATTCGACGTACCCGTCGTCACCCTTGCTCGTCACGACCTTCCAGCGCACCAGATAGCCCTTCTCGCCGGCCACCGTGACGGCCTTCGAGGCGAGCTCCGTGTGCGAGGTGATCGAGCCGTAGCCCTTGCCGTAGGACTCGGTGGCGTTCTTGGGGATGTCCTCCTTGGCCGCCGCCTCCGCCGTCTTGGACTTCAGCTTCTGGGCCGTCGCCGGGGCCGAGTAGGCACCGCCGCGCTGGCAGTTCTGCGAGGTGTCGCCGGGGCATTTGTAGGTGTCCTTGGTGGAGACCGCGGCCGTGCCCGCGCCGTTCTGGCCGGTCCATCCGTCCGGCACCGGGATGCTGATGCCGTTGTAGACGTCCGTGGCGAAGCCGGGGTCGGTCTGCGGCCCGCCCGACTCGCCGGGCGCCGGAGTCTGCCCGCCGGAGCCGCCGGAGCCGCCGGAGCCGCCAGGGCCCCCTTGGCCGTCCGAGCCGCCGGAGCCGCCGGAGCCGCCGGGCGCCCCGCTCGGACCGCCCTCCTGGCCGCCGCCGGGTCCCCCCGGTCCGCCCTGGCCGTTCGGCCCGCCGGAGCCGGGCGAGGCCGCGCTGCCGCCGCGTCCGCCGTCGCTGGTCAGGGCGTACACACCGCCGCCGATGCCGGCGAGGACGGCGACCGCCGCCGCGACCGCTATGCCCGTGCGCAGCCTGCGCCGCGGGCCGCTGGGGGCGTACTCCGGATACGGTGCGTCCCCCGCCGGGTACGCCGGGGGACCCCATCCCGCCGCCGACCCGACGGGGCGGACCTGGTCCGTCCATGTCCTACCGTCCCACCAGCGCTCGGTGGCGGGAGCGTCATCTGTCTGCCCGGGGTCGGGATACCAGCCGGGGGGAGTCACCTGCGTCATGGGCCCACCGTATGAGCCCAGGGTGAAAGGCGGATGAGAGGGTCCCCCAAGGCCCTCGGGGATCTGACGCGGCCATGCCGAAGCTCCCACCGGACGGATGAAGAACGCCTGTGCCAGGAGCGCGCCCGCCCCGCACCGCCCCCGGGCCGGCCGTCGCACTCCGGGGAGTGGGGCGCGAGAGCCGGGGACGCCGGACGGAAGGGCTCGGCCGGACGTCCGCAGGGCCCGCGAGCGCGGCTGCGCGAGGGCGCGGAAGGCAAGGGCGTGCAGGTCACCCATCGCGCGCCGGGGCGCTTGTGCCGGTTCTTCCCTGAGGCGTGGGGCTTCCCGGAGCGCGCCCCCGCGCGGTGCGCGAGAGAGGAAAATTACTTTCATTTTCCCGTTGATTGACTGTCCGTCACTTCCCTTTGTGGCTACGGCATGTCCGGCGAAGCGGCCTCCGCGAGTCCGCCGTCACCCGTCTCGGCAACTGGTGCCGGGTCCCGCCTCCGTCGCGGCTTCCAGGAGGCTAGGCTCGTTGCAGTTACGTCGTTTGGGCGACCTGGGGAGGTAGCGGGATGACGGAGGTACGACCCGGAGCGGTCGCCTCGGCTTCCCTGTGGGAGCGCGAAGAGGAGGTCGCCACTCTCGAAGAGGCGATCACCGCGCTGCGGGCGGAATCCGCGACCTCGGGCGCCCTGCTGGTGCTCAGCGGAGAGGCGGGTCTCGGCAAGACCGCCCTCCTCGCCGAGGCGCGCAGGATCGCGGAGAGCAACGGCTGTGCCGTGTGGTCGGCGCGCGGCGGCGAGACCGTCACGTCCGTCCCCTTCAACGTCGTACGGCAGTTGCTCCAGCCGGCCCTCGTCTCGCTGCTCCCCGAGGAGGCACGCGAATACCTGGGAGACTGGTACGACATCGCGGGACCCGCCCTCGGCATAGCCGAACCGGGCGACCGGCAGCCGGACCCGCAGGGCGTCTGCGACGGTCTGGTCGCCGCGGTCCGGCGTCTCGCCAAGCGGGACTGGCCGCTCGTCCTGCTCATCGACGACGCGCACTGGGCCGACCAGGAGACCCTGCGCTGGCTCGCCGCCTTCGCCGAGCGCCTGGACGACCTGTCCGTCCTCGTCGTCGTGGCCCGCAGGCCCGGCGGGGTGAGCGGCGAGAGTTCCCGGCTGCTCGACGCCGTGGCCGCCGCGGGCCGTCCGGTCGCCACCCTGACCGCGCTGACCCCGGCCGCCACCGAGGGACTGACCCGTGCCACGCTCGGCGAGCAGGCCGACGCGCCCTTCTGCCGCGAGGTGTGGGCGGTCACCGGCGGCAACCCGTACGAGACCGTCGAACTGCTCGCCAAGGTCCAGGACAGCGAACTGGAGCCGGTCGAGGGCTCGGCCGCCGAACTGCGCGACCTGAACCGCTCCGCCCGCGGCCGCGGGCTCGTGGCCCGCCTCGAAGGACTGGGGATCGACGCCACCCGGTTCGCCTGGGCGGCCGCCATCCTCGGCACCGGCATCTCCCTCGACCTCGCCGCCCAACTCGCCGGAATGCCCGACGAGGAGGCCTCCCGCTGCGCCGAACTGCTGGGCGCGGCACGCATCCTGACGACCGTCGGATCCACGAACGGCCACCGGCAACTCGGCGAGCTGGAGTTCGTGCACCCGCTCATCGCCACGGCGGTCTACCGCTCGATCCCGGACGCCCTGCGCACGGCGATGCACGGTCAGGCGGCCTGGGCGGTCACCGAGTCCGGACGCGGTGCGGCCGCGGCCTCCCGCCATCTCCTCGAAGTGCATCCGGACGACGATCCCGAACTCGTAGAGCAGATGCGCGAAGCCGCCCGCGAGCACCTCGCCGTCGGCGCACCGGACGCGGCCCGGCGCTGCCTGGAACGGGCGTTGAAGGAGCCGCCGCTGCCCGAGGTGCACGCACGGGTGCTCTACGAACTGGGCTGCGCCACGCTCCTGACCGCGCCGTCCACGACCATCGGCCATCTCCGCGCCGCGCTCGAACGGCCCGGACTCGAGGACACCGTGCGGGTCGACGCCGTCTTCCGGCTCTCCCAGGCGCTGCTGCACAACAACCAGTTGGACGAAGCCGTCCGCACCGTCGACGCCGAGGTCGAGCGGCTGGAGCCGGGACCCGCCCGGATGCGGCTCCAGGCCGTCCACTACATGTGGGAGGGCATCCACGCGGGCGAGGAGCGCGCCGGACACTCCAGCGGTCTCGCCGAACTCGTCACGACCTGCACGGGCCGCGACAACTCCGAGCGCGCGCTGCTCATACTGCGCGGCTTCGACGCGATGACCCGCGGCGAGAACGCCGAGGAGGTCGTGGAGCTGTGCGACCGGTCCCTCGTCAACGGCCGTCTCGCACCCGGACTCGCCTGGACCGACACCGAGTGGGGCGTGGAGCTGCTGCTCATGCTGGGCAGCGCGTACGCCTACACGGACCGGCTGGACCGGGCCGAGAGCCTGTTCAGCGAGGCGCTGCACGCCTATGTGAAGGCGGGCTGGAGCGGCGGTCACCTCTCCCTGGCCAACGCCTACCTCGGACTCGCCCACCGCAGGCGGGGCCGCCTCGCCGACGCCGAGCACTACCAGCGCGAATCGCTGCGCCTCGCGGAGCGGGTCGGACGCGGGCTGCCCCTGTACTGGTCGGCGACCTGCGGGCTCATCGACACCCTGCTGGCTCGCGGACACGTCCAGGAGGCGGCGGAGATCGCCGAGCGCTACGGCTTCGCGCCTCCGTACCCCTCCACGATCGTCCTGCCCGACACCCGCTCGGTGCGCGGCCGCCTGCTGCTCGCCGTCGGCCGCACCAAGGAGGGCATCAACGAACTGGAGGCGGCGGAGAAGGCCGCCGCCGCCCGCGGCCACCACAACACGGTGCTCGCGCCGTGGGCCGTCGACCTCGCGAGGGCACTCGCCAACGAGGACCCCGCACGCGCCGCCTCGCTGGCCGGTGACGCCCGCCGCCAGGCCGAGCTGTTCGGCACCGACACCGCGATCGGCGAAGCCCTGCGATGCGCCGCCGCCCTGGAAACTGGTCAGCGCGCCGTCCGGCTGGCAGCCCAGGCGGTCACCTACCTGGAAGCCTCTCCCTGCCAGTACGAACACGCGGCGGCCCGCGTCGAGTACGGCATCGCGTCCCGCTCGGTGATGGAACTCAACAAAGGCCTGACCCTGGCCCGAGCCTGCGGAGCGGACGGCCTGACGGCGAAGGCGGAGGCGGCACTCACGGGCCTGTAACGAGCCCGGCCGCCACCTGGGACGGCGGACGGCGTACAGCCGGCGGCACGGCCAGGCTCAGCACGCCGGTGCCCGTCGGCAGAGACGCAGCCCGCGTGTGCCCCGGCCGAGGCGGCAGCCGACGAGTGCGTCTGGCCAGCCGGCGGCCCGCGTGTGGCTCTGCGGTCCGGTCACCCTGGGGGCTTTGTCCTGTGGCCCGGAGCCGAAACCCAGTTCCAACGGCAAGAGTTGGCAGGCGACATTCTGGGGGCACGGGCAACTGGGCAATGACAGTGTCTGATCACTGCTCAGGGAGCCTCTTGCCCGGCGCGCACCGCTACGACGAGGTGGAGTGGGAGCTCCGTGACACCTTCATGACCAACTGGCGCGACGGCTCGGTCAACTTCGAGCAGCGTGGCGTCGAGTTCCCTGACTTCTGGTGGGACTGACACAAAAATGACGTGAACTCCCGGCTCAGAGAGCGGTGATGGGCTCGAAGCGGACGGTCAGGCCGAGGCTGTTTGCCTCCTTGGTCATGCGGCGCATGGCGCGTTCGGGGTCGCGGCGGGTGAAGTGATCGGGGCCGAGTTCGCGGTAGGGGGTGTGATCGTGCAGGACGTGCCAGATGGCGATGGTGAGTTTGTGCATCACGGCGACGAGGGCCCGTTTGCCGCCGCGCCGGGCGGCGAGGCGGCGGAAGAAGACGCCGAGGTAGGAGTCCTTGTTCTTGAGCGCGACCATGGCGGCGATGCCGAGCAGGCGTTTGAGGTTGGCGTTGCCGGGACGGGTGCGGCCGGACTTGCTGACCCCGGCGGATTCGTTCTGGCCGGGGCAGACTCCGATCCAGGAGGCGAGGTGGTGGGCGGAGGCGAACTGAGCCATATCGCCTCCGGTTTCGGCGAAGATGATCTCTGCGCCGAGACGGCCGATGCCGGGGATGGTGGCCAGGAGGTCCAGGTCCTGTTCGCGGTCGGCCAGCAGAGCGGCGATGCGGGCGTCGAAGGCGGCGATGACGCATTTCCAGCGGTCGATCTCGTCGAGGTAGTGACGGATCATGAACGCGTGGTGCGCGGTGAACTTCCCGTCCAGTGCCTCGATCAGGGCAGGGATCTTGTTGCGGGCCCGGCCACGGGCGAGATCGGCGAGGCGGGCGGGATCTCGTTCGCCGTGAATCAGGGCTTCGAGAATGGCGCGGCCACTGGCCCCGGTGACGTTGGTGAGAACGGCGGAGAGTTTCATCCCGGTGTCCTCCAGCTCCTTTTCCAGCCGCTGGTTCTCCCAGCCCGCCGCCCGGACCAGCTCGGTGCGGCGACGGGTGAGATCCCGCAGTTCGCGGACATGGCGCTCAGGGACGAAGGAAGCCATCACCATGCCGGCGGAGCCGGCCCGGGCGAGGAAGGCCGCGTCGTTCGGGTCGGTCTTGCGGCCGCGGATGCCCTTCAGATGGGCGGGGTTGACCAGCACGAGGTTCAGATGGGGCTGGAGCGTGTAGTAGACCGGACGCCAGTAGTCCGAGGTCGCTTCCATCACCACCACTTCCACCTGCCGCTCCGTCAGCCAGGCCAGCAGTCTGCGTACTTCGGCTGTCGTGGTGCCGAACCGCTCTGTCTTCAGTGACCAGCTACCGGCTCGCTTCGTACTCGGTGTGCGCACACACGCGATCAGGAACCGTTTTCCCAGGTCCACTCCCGCGGACCGCAGGTGGATGACATCGTCCTTCACGTCCTGGAGCCGGGGCATTGCGTTCTCCCTCCCGCCCGGTGCATCCCTTCGCCGCGGGCGTCCCGGAGGGGCCAAGGGAGTAGGCGGAGTCTGACACGCGTGCTCCCGGCAGCGGATCTCCGATGCCCTGGCAACAGTCCGTGGTCCCCTGGTCGGCCCCCATCGCCATCCTGTAAAACGAGCTCGCTCGCATCGCAGGCCCATCGGCTGACCGGGACACCCAGCCCCATTTTTCCGTACCCGAGGTGATCAGCGCAGCGATCCCGCCCACCTGTAAGAAGAACGGCTCCAGCTCACTTTCGGTGATGACGGAGCGTCATGTCGCTAGGGTCGCTTCTGAGACCTCCGCCGCGGCTTGGGGGAGATGCTCCCGGCCGTCGGGTCACGTTGTGGGAGCTGTAGCCGAGAGGCAGCGCACATCGCGGTCCGACCAGCAGTTACTACTCTGCGCACCCGCGCTACCTCTTCGGCGGCGCCGAACGGATCACCCTCAACGTCTCCGCCAAGACCTGGACTGACCTACGCAACATCACCGCGAGGCCCGCCTCACCTATGTAGCCGTCACCCGAACCCGTCAGCGGCTGGAGATGGGCGGCCTGCCCTGGATCGACGATCATCCGGAGGGCGGACTGTCAGGTGACACCAGATTACGGACAGGGCTGTAAAGCCACGTGCGCCCTCTCTTGGACAGACCAGCGCGGGGCCGACGTGTGGAAGCGGAGAATCACGGCCCTCAACGTGGGGCGCGCGCTGGTTTGCCGGGGGATCTTCCTTGCAGCACGGCCAGTTTGCCCAATGAACCGCCGACACAAATCGAGCCAACTGCTACAGGTGCTGCCGGTAGGCCGGATCATCGGCTCCGCTCAGAAAGCTTTGTTATCCCTGCGTTCGGTTTGTCGCGATGTTTCAGCCATCTTTGCAGCCGTGTATTGATCTCCGCGTCACGGAACCCTCATGATCTTGAAGTTGTTGTGTGCATGTAGTCGTTCATGCCCACATCGTGACTCGGGGGTGGGAAGTGCTGGGTTCCATACCTGCACGTGCACGGCTGTTGGTCCTGCTTGTCGTGTTATCCGTGATGGTGGGCGGCGGCTGGTTGGTCAGCCTGGCTGCCGACGGGGCTCACGAGGTCGGCGACGCGGCGTACCGCGGGCCGAAGCCTGCGGCGCACCAGGAGCCGGTGACGCCGCAGCAGCGGCGTGAGCAGACCAAGGGCCGGGCGAAGCCCTCGAGGCCACACGCGCTGCCTTCGACTAAGAGCAAGCCCGCCACTTCTGCGCAGATCAGACTGCACCAGCACAACCAGCGGCAGGCGAAGGCTGCAGAGCCGAAGGTTCCAGGCACGCCAACTGGGTCAAGGGCTGGGGTTCGACCGGCCGCTTTTGCAACCCGTGCAGGCACGGCCGCAGCCGCGGCTTCGTATTCAAGCGGTGCGCTCTGGCAGGTAACCGCCGACCCGTTCGGGAACGCGGCCGCCCAACAGGGCGGGTTCCTGATGACGCTGGGCAACCACATCGGCGCCGCCGTTCCGGGGGAGCCGCTCCAGCTGTCCGCCGCCATCTTCCAGGCTGGTGGCGCGACGGGGGAAGTACACCCGGTCAAGGTGCGCTGGAAGCTGGACGCCTACAGTTGCCGTCTCAGCAACGACGACATCAAGTGGTTCGATTTCGGTCAGACGGTGTCGGCACCGACGCTGAATACCGGTGTGGAGCTGCCGGTGGTGAACGCGTCGTTCACGCTGCCCGCGCCGGAGTGCACGAACCCGTTGCCGCAGTACTTCATCTATGCCTGTACGACGGTGACGGACGACCCGGGTGCCACGGAAACGTGCGGCTCCTACAACGCGTACTACATTGTTCCGGCGCTGCCCGACGGGGCGGCCTGCGGTGCCGTGTGCGGCGACGCGAGCGGCGCGGCCGGCACGACGGTGATGCGTGCGGACCCGGTGAATACCGCGACGGGCGCGTTCACGGAAGCCTTCACCGACGCACAGGTTCCCGCCTCCGGCGTTGCCCTGACGGTCGGACGGGTCTATTCCTCGGACAACGCCTTCACCGGTGCGCTGGGCAACGGTTGGCAACTTCCCTGGGAAACACGGCTGTCGATCGGCTCCAACGGTGACGTGGCGCTGATCGGTGAAGGCGGCAGCCGCCACGCCTACGTCAAGAAGTCGGACGGAACGTTTACGACTCCGGGCGAGGCCCGCTCCAAGTTGACCACGGACGGCACCGGCTACAAGGTGACCACCGCCGATCACTCCGCCTACGGCTTCAACGCCGCAGGACAACTCACCGCAGTCAAGGACCGCAGCGGTCACGGCCTGACCCTGGCCTACACCGGCTCCCAGCCCACACAGATCACAGACGCAGCCGGACGCTCGGCAACGCTCCACTACGCCGGCGGGCTGCTGGACACGATCACGCTGGCGGACGGGCGGGTGGTCGACTACGGCTACACCGCAGGCCGGTTGACCAGCGTCACCGCTCTCGACGGCAAGTCGGAGAGCTACGGCTATGACGGTTCCGGCCGGCTGAACACGGTCACGGACGCCCGCGGTAAGCGGATTACGTTCAACGTCTACGACACACAAGGTCGAGTCATTACCCAGACGGACGCGCTGGGGCACGACACAGCGTTCGCCTATTCCAAGAACGGCGTGTTCGACCAGGTCGACGTTACCGCTCCGGACCATGGCGTATGGACGGACGTCTACTACAAGAACGTCCTGTTCACGCAGCTCGACCCGCTGAGCAACAAGAGCTACTACCGGTACGACAAGTTCTTCAACCGCACCAGCGCCGTCGATGCAGAGATCCGCGAGACCCAGTGGACGTTCGACAGCTCGGGCCGCATGACAGGACGGTCGAACTCCGCGTCGGACGAGTCCTGGACCTACGACGCCAACGGCAACGTCTCCACCTATGAGGACGGCGAGTACAACAAGACCGTCTTCGGCTACAACACAGCCAACCAACTCACCACGGCCAAAGACCCGCTTGGCAAGACGACCGCCTACGGCTACAACGCGACCACCGGACTGCTGGAAACCGCCACCACCGCGCGCGGCAAGACCACCAACTACGGCTACGACGCCGACGGCAATCTCAAGACGCTCACCACACCGACGGGCAAGAAGACCACCTACACCTACTTCCCGTCGGGGCAGCTGAAGACCGTCGTCGATCCCCGGGGCAACGTCACCGGCGCGGACCCGGCGAAGTACACGAGCTCGTACACCTACGACGCCGCCGACCGCGTCAAGACGGCTACCGACGCCCGAGGCAACACCACCACCTACGGTTACGACGAGGTCGGCAACCTCAAGACGCTCACCGACGCCCGCCAGCGCACCACCAGTTACGACTACGACGACGCCGGACGTCTGTCCACGGTGACGGATCCGGCCCTGAAGCAGACCCTGCTCGGATACGACCCGGTGGGCCGCCTGAGCAAGGAGACCAACCGCAGGGGTGCGATCGTCACCTACCAGTACGACAAGGCCGGCAACCAGATCCAGGTAGTCAGCGCCCGCGGTAACGCCACTGGCGCCGACGCGAAGCAGTACACCTGGACGACCGGCTACGACAAGGTCGGCAACCGCAAGACCGTCACCGACCCGCTGGGCAAGACCACCGCCTTCACCTGGGACGCCGACAACCGGCCCGTCTCGGTCACCGACCCCCTCAGCCACACCCGCAGCGTCACCTATGACGACAACGGCAGTGTCGTCAAGACCACCGACGGCCTCGGCCACGGCATGGCGCTCACTTACGACGACGACAACCGGCTCGCCACCTCCAAGACCTGGGCCGGCTACTCGACCTCGTACGAATACGACGACGACAGCCACCTGTCGGCCCAGGTCTCGCCGGAAGCCGAACGCACCACCTACACCTACAACGACGACGGCCAACTCGTTACCTCCGTCGACCCGCGAGGCAACGTCAGCGGCGCCGACCTGGCGAAGTACACCTGGGCCTACGGCTATGACGAGGCCGGCAACCCCACATCCGTCACCGACCCGCTCGGCCACCAGCGCTCCACCGGATATGACGCCGTCGGCAACATCGCCTCGGTCACCGATGCCCGCAAGAAGCAGACCCTCTACGAGTACGACGAACTCAACCGCCCCAAGAAGGTCACCGCAGCGGACGGCGGCATCACCGCCTTCACCTACAACACAGCCGGCTTCCTGGACACCACGACGGACGCCAACACCCACACCAGCACCTACGGCTACAGCGCTGAAGGCCAGCTGACCTCCGTCAAGAATCCCCTGTCCAAAACCGTCGCCTACGAGTACGACCTCGACGGCAACCGCACCAAGGTCACCAACGCCCGCGCGCAGACCATCGTCACCACGGTCGACGCCCGCAACCTGCCGACCAAGGTCACCTACTCCGACGGCACACCGGCCGAGACCTACGTCTACGACGACGCGAGCCGCCTCAAGGACGTCACCGACGCCACCGGCAGCCGCAGCCTGACCTACGACAACGACGACAAGATCCTCACGATCACCTCACCGGGTGCCACAAAGCCGTTCAGCTACACCTGGAACACCGACGACACCCTCAAGTCGCGTACCAACCCGGACGGCCGGGCCACCAGCTACACCTACGACAAGGTCGGCCGGACCAAGACACAGACGAGCAACAGCAAGGCCGTCACCTACGGCTACGACAAGGCCGGCAACCTCACGTCGGTCGTCCTGCCCACCGCCACGGCCCGCAGCGAGACCCGCACCTACGACGAGGCCGGCCGCCTGGCCTCGATGGCCACACCGACCGTCAACAACACCTATACCTACGACGAGAACAACCGCCTCGTCGCAGACAAACCAGGCACCGGCTACCCAGCCCGCTACGGCTACGACGACACCGGCCGCATGACCAGGGCCTGCACCGACACCTCCGCCACCTCCTGCCTGACCGGCACCAGCGGATCCACCTACGGCTACGACAAGGTCGGCAACCTCAAAACCACCACCAGCTCCAGCTCCACCACGACCAACGACTACGACGCCGGCGACCAGCTCTCCACCACCACCGTCGGCACCACCAAGACCAGCTACACCTACGACGCCGACGGCAACCAGACCAAGGACGACGACGGCACCTACGCCTACGACCCGGCAGGCCGCGTCAAGTCCGCCACCATCGGCAGCGACAGCTTCGCCTTCCTCTACGACGCAGACGGCAACCGCACCGTCTCGAAGAAGAACAGTGCGCTGACCAGCACCTCACGCTGGGACATCAACAACGCGCTGCCACAGATCGCCACCGACACCGACTCCACCGGCGCCCTGCTCGCGGACTACCACTACGACCCCGACGGCACGGCCCGCTCCATGGACCGCACCGCCGGAACCTACTACTTCACCCAGGACCGCCAGAACTCCGTCAGCGCCGTCTACGACACGGCAGGCGCCGACAACTACCACTACACCTACAGCGCCTGGGGCACCCCCACCGGCACCGCCACCATCACCGGCGGCCAGACCAGCACCTTCGGCTACACCGGACAGTACAAAGACCAATCCCTGCCCGACCGCCTCCAACTCCGCAACCGCTCCTACGACACCACCCAACGCCGCTTCACCACACAGGACCCCGTCCCTGCCGCGGCGGACAGCCCCAACCAGTCCGCCTACAACTACGCCGACAACGACCCCGCCAACCTCTCAGACCCCTCCGGCAACTGCCCGATGTGTATCGGCGCTGGCATCGGAGCTGTCGTCAGCGGCGGCGTCTACGCCCTTACCCACCAGGACGACTTCGACTGGGGCGACTTCGCAGTCGCCACGGGCGAAGGCGCGGTCGTCGGAGCAGCCGGCGGCTTCCTCGCCCCGGCCGGCGCAAGCCTCGCAACGCAACTCGGGTTGCAGGGCGGACGGGCTCTCGCGGTCACCGCCGTCACTGATGCCGTCATCGGCATGGGCTTCACCTGGGCCGTCAACACCGCCCAATGCCAGCCCACCACCCCCACTGACCTTCTCGTCGGCGCTCTGACCGGTGGACTCAACGGTCTAATTGGGCCGGCCTGGCGATGGGGCAAGGGACTGTTCGGGAAGAAGGCCGCGCTTCCTCAGAAGTTTGGCCCCGGAGCGGCGCACTCGGCCGATCCCGCATTCAACGATGACGGGGTTTATCTGTACAAGGCCCCTCAGCGGGGGCTCGGTGAACGCCAGCGAGTCAATGGGTACAGGGAGGAAGATTTTCCTGGAGATCCGCATAACAGGTCAGCCGATTTGGACGGGCAGGCTTACTTCGGACTCGGGGAGTCCGGCAGGAAAATCGCGGAAACGTACGCCAGGTCGTACGGCGAAGGTGTGATCGTCATCAGGATTCCCGCTGCCGAGTACCAGCAGCACTTTAAGATCTATGAAAAGCTGTACCAGGGTGGGCCAGAGATAGAGGTCGCAATTCACAACTATGACCTCTGGAAACTTAACGAGTACGGGAACAGGGGTTGGTATGGGTGAATCTTGACCAGGCTTGGAGTGATGCAAAGCGACTCCTTCCATTTGGCACACCGGTGCAGGGTATTCTTGAGAAGGTGTACCCCTTTGGAATGTTTGTGCGGGTTGCCGAATTCCCGAACGTCAAGTTTGTCGTCGACGCTGTATCGTACGCGCCGAATGGGGAGATTGTTGATTCCAGGAAATGGCCTGCGATTGGTTCCTCTATTGAGGGAGTTGTCGTCGACCATGTCGAACACAATTGGGAGATTAAGCTTCACGTCGGATAGTACGTGCTGCGGCTGCGACTAGTGTTGGTGTTAGTGCAGCAGAAAAGATCCCGGAGGGCTTCGGTTTGCTGGATCGGTCGACCAGTGGATGCAGAGCGAACGGCATCGATCACTTAGGCTTCCGTTGGGAAGGATGACGAAATGAGGGGGTATTTCTAGGTGGGGAATCTCAAAAGAATCGGTGCTTCTGTTGCGGTGGTGGCGGCACTGACCGCTTCTGCTCCGGCATTTGCGTACAGCATTTCGACCGATGGGGCGTATGGCTACACGTCTCGGAACGAAGCCGTTGCCAATATCAAAGACATCAAGGAAGACGGCCACCCGGTCAAAATCCAGTACTACAGACTGAATAGTTCGGGTGTTCTCCGTACCATTTGGGAGAAGCGGGGGAACGGACACACGAGTTCAAGCGGCTCGGGATCCTATATCCTGGAGATCAAGGCGTGCGAGTACATAGACTCATGGCCGGATGACTGCACAGCCTGGTTCAACGGAACGATTCCCGGATCCGGGTGAAGTGACAAACCAGGATGCCGTCGTGGTCCCCCAGCGCAACGGGGGACCAC